>NZ_LWEZ01001474.1:0-1890 GCF_001634945.1 Alcanivorax sp. HI0044 | reverse complement strand
CATGACACTCTTGATCAGTTGTGCTTTCGCGGCAGCTCGGTGATGGAGGAGGTGGTGTTTTTGCATCGCCCCAGCCGCACGCTGATCCTGGCTGATCTAATCGAGAATTTTGATCCCGGCAAAGTGCATTGGCGCCTGCGGTGGCTGCTGCGCCTGGCGGGTGTGGTTGCACCGCACGGACAGGCGCCACTGGATTACCGGTTTACTTTTCGGGGCGGCAAGGATCAGGCACGGGCCAGCTTCCAGCGCATGCTGCAATGGCAACCGGAGCGCATCGTGCTGGCCCATGGTAACTGGATTGACCACGATGGCACCCAGGCGCTGAAGCGCGCCTTTCGCTGGCTGGGTTAAGCGCGGGTACGCTGAGTCGCCACCGGATTAATCGAGACCGGCACGCCACTCATGAAGGCCTGATTACTGAGTTTCTCAAAGCTGCCGGGGCCGTTGGGAAGCAGTGCGTTGATGTTCACTCCCGGGTGCTGCTGCGCCACGCGCATCCCCGGTGTTTGCCGGTTGCCCCAGCCGTGGGTCATGGCGACCACACCTTCACGCAGACTGTCGTCACTGCGCACCTTGACTCGCACCCGCCCGTAGGTATTGCTGGCCTCGACTTCGTCGCCGTCATCAATGCCTATGGACTGGAGGTCTGCCGGGTTCATGTGCAGCGCATTGCTGGCATGGGCGCCACGTTTCAGTGTCGGCACATTCTGGTACCAGCTGTTGTGCATGTAGTTGGTACGCAGGTTGATCAGCCGGAAGGCTGGAGTCGAGGTGGTCAGGGCCTGAAATTGCTGGTTGGCCAGTTCCATGGCATCAGCAAATAGCGGTGGGCAGCAATCGACCCGTTTGTCATCAGTTTGAATGAAATCCGTATAGAAGCGGCCGATGGATTGAGTGTCCAGCACGGTGGTGCCGGATGGCTGTTGTGCCAGTGTGTCCACGCAAAGCCCGGTACGTGACAGCATGTGATCCAGCCGGCCGAATGGGCGGGGCGGGTCCTGCTCCAGCATGGGCGCGTGCCGTCCCATGGCCTGCAACAGGTGCGACAGAATCCACCATTCTTCACGGCGTTGTGCGGCGGGCGGAACCACCGCGTCAGTGTATTGCACATAGGGCTGGTACTGCATGCCCAGCCCACAGATATTCAGGTCCGGGCGTTCCAGCATGTCTGCCGAGGGCAGCAAGTAATGTGCGTATTCCCCCGTGGCATTGCGGAACAGATCAATGACGATCAACAGGTCCAGCTTTTCCAGCGCCTGGCGCCAGCGGCCTTCACCGCCCACGCTGAGCAAGGGGTTGCCGGCAATCACTACCAGGGCGCGGATCGGGTTGTCGTCGTCGAGGATCATGTCTGGCAGCAGGTTGCCGGCCAAGGCGCCGCGGATATGCCGCATTTCCCCATGCTGGGAGGGAAAAAATACGTTATCAAGGCGGGCGCGGCCGGCCTTGGCGGCGGGGTAGAACCCTTCGCTGTAGAAGTTGCCGCCGGGCTTGTCCAGGTTGCCGGTAACGAAGCTCAGCATCTGCAGTAGCCAATAACAGAGTGTGCCGTGCTGGCCCATGTTGACGCCGGTGGACATGTGCACGCAGGCACGCTCTGCGCCACTGAACGTATCTGCCAGGTCACGAATGGTGTCGGCACCCAGGCCTACCACCTCGGCCACGGCATCAGCGGAGTAGGGGGCAATAAAAGCACGCAAGGCATCTATGCGCGTGCCATGCTCGCGAATGACGTTTTCATCGAAACGGCCCAGCGCATCCATTTCATGGAGCAGGGCGGCCATCAAATAGAGGTCCGTGTCGGGAAGGATTTGTATCACTTCCCCGGTTTTGGGGCTGGCGGATTCGATTAGGCGGGGGTTGATGTAGAACACCTGGGCGCTGCGCTGG
>NZ_LWEZ01001473.1:0-1743 GCF_001634945.1 Alcanivorax sp. HI0044 | reverse complement strand
CCTCGCAGACTTACTCCCAGAGAGTGTGCGCGGCTGATGGGCTTTGACAAGCCGGGAGAATCCGATTTTCGCATTCCCGTTTCAGATACCCAAGCTTACAAACAGTTTGGTAACTCAGTAGCGGTACCGGTCTTTGAGGCGGTAGCCAGAGAAATGCACTCAAGAATCCTTGATGCGAATGTCAAAGGCAAAAAGAAAAAATACAAGATAAAGCAGCCAGACAAAGGGCAAATGAGATTGCTCGAAGAAAAGGGGAAAATGGCGGGATGGAAAAACTAGGCCAGTATTTTGAGGGGATTGCCTGGAAATACCTCACTGCAGTGGATGCGGACCCGGGTAAATCCAATCAGCATGAGTTTGGAGGGCTGGTAAAAGCGGGATTCAAGCACTTCTTGGGAGATCCGGGTGAGGAGACGTACAAATACCCCTGCAGGTTCATGTTTCTTTCTGAAGACAAAGACAAAAGTGCAAATGTTGATGGTGTCGTCAGCTGGTATGACTCTCGCAGGGGGAAGAGTGGGCGCGGTCCCGAGCTAAGGCTTTATTACGTTTCCAATGAAGTGACAGATCTGATTTCGGAAGGGATGTTCTTTCTGATTGCAAAGACCACTTCGGAGGAGCTGATTCTTGTCTTCTGTGACAAAGGAAGTAGCGAAGAATCCCAGTTACGCTGGCTTTTTGGCCTTGATAGTACAACAAATGCTTTTTCCGGAAAGACCATTGATGAAAACCAGATCAAGGCAAGCTGGTCTGCCAGGTGGGTTCTGGATGAGCTTGGAATTGAGCTGTTCGAGGATGATTCGCGCTATCTGGACTTGATGCTTGCCCGCTTTGGTGGCGCCTTCCCAAAAACCAGAGAATTCTCGGCACTTGCGCTTGAACTGAGCCCTGAAATTCAGCCAGTCAAGCTTCCTGACACTGCTCTTGTCTCGCTGATGGATAGGGAGGAGTCCCTGTTCCGGCAGCTGGAACGGCATTTTGTTGAAGAAAAGCTGAAAAGCGGATTTTCGGATGTGGAACAGTTTGTTTCCTATTCGCTGAGCATCCAGAACAGGCGAAAAAGCCGTGTGGGTTATGCCCTCGAAAACCACCTTGAGTTCCTCTTCAAGGAAAATGGGGTGGCGCATATTCGTGGGGCTGAAACAGAGAACAGATCAAAGCCCGATTTTCTCTTCCCCGGGCTTCCGCAGTATGAAAATCATGACTTTCCTGATAATGGGCTGACTATCCTGGGGGCTAAATCTACCTGCAAGGATCGTTGGCGGCAGGTGCTTTCTGAGGCTGGTCGCATAAAAAGAAAGCACCTTGTGACCCTGGAGCCGGGTATATCCGGTAATCAGCTTGATGAAATGGAAGCCAGCGACCTGCAGCTTGTTGTCCCCACCTCAATACATGAAACGTATAAGCCGGAAAGTCGAGAGTGGCTGTGGAGCCTTTCTGATTTTATCGAGCATGTTCTGGAGAAGCAGGCAAAATATCTGGATGAGTAGCTATGGTTGATGTGGTCGACAAGGCAACACGCTCAAGGATGATGGCGGGTATCAAAGGGAAAGATACCAAGCCAGAAATATTGATCCGGTCGGAACTACATCGCAGGGGATTCAGGTTCAGGAAGAACGTCAAAGACCTGCCGGGAAAGCCTGATATCGTTCTGCCAAAATATAAAGCAGTAATCATGGTCAATGGCTGTTTTTGGCATGGGCATGAATGTCATTTGTTTAAGTGGCCAAGTACGCGACCGGA
>NZ_LWEZ01001472.1:0-30066 GCF_001634945.1 Alcanivorax sp. HI0044 | reverse complement strand
AATTAGCCGCGAAGCGGCGTAATCCGACATCCAGAGATGGGTAGCACTGAAGGCCTCCGGGATTGGCCCAACCGGTCCTAGAACCGGTAACCACTGCCTGGAGCAGGAATCGGCGCGGGCACAGGAAACGCCGGCGGCTCCTCCCCCCCTCCCTCAGCGGGCGACTCGGGCGCCTCTTCCGCTTTCGCCACCTCGGCAGCACAATCATTGTCCTGCATGAAATCCACCAGGCGCTGCTGCACCGCCGGGTCCCGGGTACTTTCCGTGTGTCCGCCACGCAGCTTCTGGAAGGTTTTGGGTTGCGTCGCCGCGGCATACAGCCGCTCGCCGTGAGCGTAGGGAATCACCGGGTCATCTTCACTGTGCATCACCAGCAAGGGCGTCGGGGCAATGTGGGCCACTCGCTCCTCCGGGTCCAGCGCGCGGTCCGGCATGGTGGGCACCACCATCCAGCGCAACGGCCACAGCAGCCAGCTACGCTTCATTACGTCGCTGGTGATATCCCGGTAGCTGGCAAACGCCGCCTCCAGAATCACGCAATCTGCCGCACCGGCATTGCCCTCTTCGCCCAATACGCTGGCGGCCATGGAGGCGCCCAAACTCTGCCCGAACACCACCAGCGGCGCACCATCCGTGCGCCGGGCATGGCGCAGCCAGTCCAACCCCAGCTGCACATCATCGAAAACGTCCGGCAGCTTCGGCTTGCCTTCCGACAGCCCGTAGCCCCGGTAATCCAGCAAAAAGACGTTATAGCCCCGTGCCGGCAGCCACTGCACATTGGCCAGATGGGTGCTGATATTCTGGGCATTGCCGTGCAGGAAATAGACCGTGCCACGGGCCGGCGCATCATCGGCCGCCGGCAGCCACCAACCATGGATACGCATGCCGCGCGGATGTATCAGTACAATATCTTCGTACTGCAGGCCCTGATTTTCCGGGTTCTGTACCCACGGAGACATGGGGTAGAAAAACAGTTTGCTGCACCCTGCCAGCAGCAGGCCCAGCAGCAACGCTGCGCTTAATCGTAATACCATCGCCATTGGAGTTTGAACTCGTCATCGTAACCGCCCCGCCGGTTCTCGCGCTCCAGTGAAGCGCGCAAGCCGTGCTGCCGGGTCATTGCCCACTGCACCGCAAACTGGGAGGAGGATCGATATTCATCGTTGGTGAAATAATGCCCCACACTGCCTAACTGCCACTGCCAGTCGCCACGGTGATACAAAATGCCCGCATCCAGACCGGCCCCCGGGGTCAGGAAGGTGCCGAACTCGCTATTATTCTCCATTCGCACGCTGGTTAACAGATATGGCTGCCAGTTCTCCCACAGCCAGCTGCCGCCAGCGCCACCCTGAATGTAGCGCACCAGCCGGCGCCGGCCCGCCCAGGCTCGCTCCAGACCGCCCTCCACGTACCAGCTCAGGGGTTTCATGAAGCGGTTTCGTGGTGCCAGCGAACGGATGCTCACCACATCCAGCTCTTCCAGTTTGACCTGCCCGGACTCGGTACTGCGCAGGGTCATGTCAAGCCCTTCGATCTGCGCACCGCGGAGGAAGCCGTATTGATTGTCGAGCAAGTCATGATAGGTCAACCGATAGGTCAACTCGCCGAAATCCAGCTCGCCTTCGCGCTGACCGCCACTGACGCCCAACATCTGCGTTCCGTGCCCTTTTTCCGGCGGTTCCGGGTTCTCTGTTTTCGGAACCGGGGCGGCGGGCAGGCTGTTCATCAACGTTAACAGGGCAAACGATTTTTTCGCCACTTCCGGGGTTCGCTCTTCCTTGCGGTGGGCCAACCTGATGTAGCGATAGGCCACTGCCGCCATAATCGCCCGGTCTTCTTCGGATTCGGCCATAAAAGCGGGAGACTCAGCCAGGCCAGGATTATCAGCCAGCGCCCTTGCCATTTTTTGCTGGGATCCATCCAGCTGTTTACGCAGATTGTCCAGCTCCACGGATTTGGATGGCCGATAATGGCGGCTGCTAATGATGTCGCGCTCATCCAGTGCCCGCACCGTATTGACCGGCACTTCGGCAAACCGCAATTCACTGAGCAATTCGGATCCCGGGCGCGCCACTTCCACCAACTCCAGCAGGCGAAATGAGCAGTTCTCATCAAAAAAGTAGTAATCAAAATTGATGTCTTTCAATTCCCACAGATGATCAATCAGCCAATCGATTTCTGACTGATCCAGATCCAGGGTGTATTCCCACATATCCCGGTTTTCCATGTGCGAATATTCCTGAATTTTTTGCACATAGGGCACAAGGGCAAAGCGACCCGGGTAGCCCCCTGCCAGACCGCGGTAGATATAAAAGAAAGAATTATCGGCTTCGCTTGAAACCGCGCCAAAGTTTACCGCCCACGACAACCAGACAGCGCTATCTTCGCCTTGATCCAGCCTTAACAAGGTATGTCCGAACATGGACGAAGGGCTGTTCAAATAGGCGGCGGGGAAAACCAGCACCGCGCGATTGGCATGAATCGCGTCGCGCCATTCGTTGTAGTCATCGCAGTGTGAAAAGGGTGCCGCGTCTTGCCAACCCAGCTGCTCGGACAGAAAACGATAGCGCGCAGGAAAACGGCAACGCGCCGGCGATTGCGCAGCACGAAGTGCCTGCTCCGTCGCCTCAAGCTCGGCTAACGGATCGGCCTTACCGGAATCGGCGAAAAAAAACGTATCGTCGTCCACATAACTCTGATGTTTGTCACGCAGGGTCGCACCGGGATTGATATGTAATAACGCCTGCCAGCGGGACGATTCCGCCAGTTCAGACAGGGAAGGGGTTGCAGCAAACGCCGGCACAAACCAGCACAGCAGCACACAGAAAAGACCAGTGCGCATCCGGATTCATCCGTCTCAATTACAAGCCGACAAAAGTGTCAGAAAAGAGGGCCCTAAAAACAAAACCCCGCCAGAAGCGGGGCTCTGATGGATCTTTTGTGCTGATTAGGCCAGGTACTTGGACAGCGCCTGATCCTGTTTCATCACGTCAGTGATGCTTGCCATTACTTCAGCGGCAGTCACGTCCTGGTTCGGGAAAATGGTCGCGAAGTTTTCGTGCATCAGCGCGTTGAAACGAGCGCGGTCTTCAGTCTGAATACCCATGGAAACAGACAGAGCAGTCAGGGCTTCACCGTCGCCGGTGGCCATGTCCTGCGCCACTTCTTCCATCACACCCGTCATGCCCAGCAGGCTTTGGCCGCTGTAGGTCAGGGCGCCGCTGGTATCACAACCGTTAGTCCCTGTGGTCATGCCGAAGGTGGCGTTACCGGTAGTGCCGTTAACCAGTGTCGCCAGAAGATGCATCGGCATGCCGGATTTGCCTTCAAACAGCATGTTGCCCCAGCCACAGCCCGGACCACCCGGCGCCACAGCCATGGCAGATGTTGAAGCGCCCAGCAGAGCGGCAGCGATAAGTGTCTTTTTCATCCTGAATTCCTCCAAGTTTTTATGAATCTTCCCTGGGGATGCAGCCTTTCACTGGCCACGATGCCTGCCAGCAAAATGCCGGCAACGCTCTCCCCGTTACCTTTGCAGGCAACTAAACTCATCATAAACAAGGGGAACCGCTTTGCAATAAGCTTATTCAGAATAAATCACATCTCAAGCATAAAGGTAACCGGGCCATCATTAACCAAAGAAACCTGCATATCCGCAGCAAAGATCCCCGTAGCCACGGCAACGCCATAACCACCCAATTGTTCGACACAACAATCGTACAATCGCCGCCCCAAAGCCGGTTGCGCGGCACTACTAAAGCTCGGGCGTCGCCCCTTCCGGGTATCCGCAACTAAAGTAAATTGAGAAATCGCCAACAAGCCCCCTGCCACATCTCGCACATCCTGATTCATCTTCCCCTGATCATCTGCAAAAACTCTGTAGCTGACAATACGTTCCGCCATCCGCTTGACCAGCTTTTCGTCATCATGCTTTTCAATGCCGATAAGCAGCACCAAGCCTTTATTGATAGCCCCCACGGTCACTCCGTCCACATCAACGCTGGCCTTGCTAACCCGCTGCATCAACACTTTCATTGCTCACCCCTTCTATCGAGTCGCATTACCGCCTTCACCAGCGCCTGGGCCACTCCCGGGTCCATGGAAGAATGCCCTCCTCCCTCAACCCAGTTGAGCACACTGTTTGGCAGCACCTGATGCAACGCCAGCGCCTGCTCCGGCGGGCAGACAAAATCCCGGCTGCCATGCACAATTTCCACCGGCACGGCACTGCCGGCACAGGCCTCAAGCAACGGTTGCTCCACAAAGCCCTCAGCAAGAAAATAATGGGTTTCCTGGCGAGCCATGCATAACTCGTCATCACTGCCCGGGCCCGGTGGCTGGGTCGGCATCTGCGCCAGGGTGGATTCCCAATTACACCAGGCCCGGGCATAACGGCGAGCGTGCTCGCCTTGCAACCCCTGATAATAACGCTCCAGCAAACTGCCGTTACCCGGTGGCGCCTGCTGCTGCAAGGCTTGCCAGGCCTGCGGGAACATCCTGGCCGCCCCGGCTTCGGTATAGAGCCAGTCGAGATCCTGGTGACGGCATAAAAAAATGCCACGCAGCACCATGCCAGTAATATGCTGTGGGAACGCGGCCAGATAAGCGAGCGCCAGGGTGGCACCCCAGGAACCGCCAAATACCATCCAGCGCTCGACGTGTAGCGCCTGTCGAATCTGTTCGAGATCGGCCAGCAAATGGCTCAGGGTATTATCCTCAATGGACGCCAGTGGCCGGCTTTGACCGGCACCGCGCTGATCAAACAGAATAATCCGAAACCGTTGCGGATCGAAAAAACGTCGCAGCGCCGGAGAGCAACCGCCACCGGGGCCACCGTGCAGCACCACCACAGGAATACCCTGCGGATTACCGCTCTCTTCCACATATAACTGATGCCCCTGCCCAACCGGAAGGTAGCATTGCCGATACGGCTCGAGAAAAGGAAATAACGCCATGAGTCAGGTTCTGACAGGAAGAAGAATTTCAGCATACCTGCTGTTGATTTTGCTGCAAGGGCTCCTGGCCGCTTGTGACAACACGCCCCCGGAGCAGGCCATCAAGGATGCCCTTGCCGAGATCGAAACCGCCATCGAGGACGGCGACACGGGCACAGTCATGGGCCGCCTAAGCGATAACGCGACCGTTGAAAGACGCGGCAGAACCCTGCAGCGCAAGGAGATTCACCGCACTCTGGTGGGGCTGTTTTTTCGCTACCCGAACCGCAACATCACTTTTACACGCATCCGGATTGATCTGGACCCGGTGACACAGGAACAGGCCCGGGTGCAATTTACCGCACTGGCCTGGGGTGGAAAAAATGTGCTCCCGGATGATGCCGACAGTTACCAGATAGACAGCCATTGGCTGCTGGACGGTGAGTGGAAAATTGACAGCCTGACCGAATAACGCCATCCACTATTGCGGCCCTGCACTCCAAACGAAAGAGGCCACGCCCAACGTATAAACGTATAGGCGCGGCCTCCTGTATGGCTGATCCGAAACCCGGGCACGCGAACGGCTAAAGGCTTTCAGTCTTCATCGCCGCCATTAAGCTGACTTTCCATATCCAGCTCCTTGATCTTGCGTGTCAGGGTGTTGCGCCCCCAGCCCAGCAGCGCCGCCGCGTCACGCTTGCGCCCGCCGGTGTGCTGCAGGGCCACTTCGATCATGGTGCGCTCAAAGCCCGGAACCGCCTGCTCAAGGATACTGCGCTCCCCCTGGGACAGCGCCCGGTCGGCCCAGTTGCGCAGGGATTTGAGCCAGTCGCCGCTCACATCCGCACCTTTCGCTGCGCCGGTTTCTTTCAGCTCCGGTGGCAAATCGTCCACCAGCACTTCCCGGCCGGATGCCATCACGGTCAGCCAGCGACAGGTGTTTTCCAGCTGCCGCACATTGCCCGGCCAGGTTTGCGCAGAAAGGTATTTTTCCGTGTCCTTGTGCAGAACTTTCGGCTCCACCCCCAGCTCACTGCCGGCGCGCTGCAGAAAATAATTCGCCAGGCGGGGAATATCTTCCCGGCGCTCCGCCATGCGCGGAATATGGATGCGGATCACGTTAAGGCGATGGAACAGATCCTCACGGAAATCGCCTTCCTTCACCAGCTTTTCCAGATCCTGGTGAGTGGCGGCAATAATGCGCACATCCACATGGATCGGCGTGGTCCCGCCTACGCGATAAAATTCGCTTTCCTGCAGCACCCGCAACAATCGGGTTTGCGCTTCCAGTGGCATGTCGCCGATTTCATCGAGAAACAAGGTGCCGCCATTGGCCTGCTCAAAGCGCCCCACGCGCTGATTATTGGCGCCGGTGAAGGCCCCCTTTTCATGGCCGAACAGCTCTGATTCGATCAGGTCTTTGGGAATCGCCGCCATGTTCAGGGCAACGAAGTTTTTCTCGCGCCGCATGGAATGGCGGTGCAAGGCGCGAGCCACCAGCTCCTTACCCGTACCGGACTGACCATTGATCAACACCGTCACATTGGAGTGACTCAACCGGCCAATGGCACGAAACACCTCCTGCATGGCCGGGGCTTCACCGATAATCTCGGTGGGCGCCTCTTCAACCGGTTCAGGAAAGTCGCCACGGGACTCTTCCCGATGCTTGATGGCCCGGCGCACCAGCGCCACCGCTTCATCCACATCAAACGGTTTGGGCAGGTATTCAAACGCGCCCCCCTGGTAGGAGGCCACGGCGGAATCCAGATCGGAATGCGCCGTCATGATGATCACCGGCAGATCCGGATTCTTGCGCTGCAAAATTTTCAGCATCCGCAACCCATCCGTGCCGGGCATGCGCACGTCGCTGATCAGCACTTCCGGCTCCTGCCCGCCCTGCTCCAGGGTATTGAGCGCTTCATCCGCATCTTCAAAGCAGGTCACCGCGTAGCCTTCCTGGCCCAGCGCCTTTTCCAACACCCAGCGAATGGAGCGGTCATCATCCACAACCCAAATACTGACACTCATGACCTGCTACTCCTGTTGTTTCCATCGCCACCGCAATCAGCGGCCGGCTTGTATGGCGTCGCTCTGTTCAAAGCAGCGCAATTAACGCTATGTCGGTTTCTCTGTTTCATCCAGCTGCTCCATGGGCAGCAGGATGCTAAACACGGTTTCGCCCGGCTGGCTCTCGCACTCAATCAACCCCTGATGCTGGCTGATGATGGACTGTGCAATGGAAAGCCCCAGCCCGGTGCCGCTGGCACGGCCACTGACCATGGGGTAGAACAGGGTTTCCTGCACATCCTCGGCAATGCCCGGGCCGTTATCGATAATGTCCATGCGCAGCACCAAACGGTGACGCTGGGCGCCAATGGTGAACTGGCGCAACACCCGGGTACGCATGGTGATGCGCGGTGCCGGCGTCTTCGATTCCAGCAACGCCTGGGTGGCGTTGCGGATAAGGTTCAGTAATACCTGAATCAGCTGGTCCCGGTCGGCGATCACGTCCGGCAAGCTGATGTCGTAATCGCGCCAGATCGCCACGCCTTTGGGGTATTCCGCCAGCAACAACTGGCGCACATGCTCCAGGCACTCGTGCACATTTACGGCACGGAACTCCGGCGGCTTACGCGGGCCGAGCATACGATCTGCCACCGACCGCAGCCGGTCGGCTTCATCGATAATGACCTTGGTATACTCGGTCAGCTCCGGATCAGGCAGCGCCCGCTCCAACAACTGGGCCGCACCGCGGATGCCACCCAGCGGATTCTTGATTTCATGGGCCACACCCCGCACCAGTGCCCGGGTAGCCTGGTGCGCATGGATCAGTGCTTCTTCACGACTGATCCGCAGCAAGCGATCCAGCGACTGCATTTCCATCAACAGACACAAAGGCTGGCCCGGCTCGTTAATCGGACTGACCGAATAATCCACCATGATTTCATGGCCCGGCGCCACCGACAGCCTCGCTTCGCGCTGGGTGAAGGGGTGCTCATCATCAATGCACTGCTGAATGGCGAGGCGCGCCTCTTCATCATCGAAAAAGTAACCGGGCAGAGGCTGGCCGACGGCGCGGCTGGTACTGGTCGCCAACAGCATTTCCGCCGCCGGGTTCAGGTAGCGCACGCACAGGGCATCGTCCAGCATGATCACTGCGGTACGCAGGTGATCCAGTAGTCGTTTGTGCAACGTAATGTCACCCATCAGAAATTGGCCCATAACAGGGCACAAGCAATTATCAGGCCACCTGTAGATCAGCCCGACAAAGCGGGTATCAGCGGCCTGCAGCACAGGCGTAAAAGCCTGCTATTGATGAGTTTAAAGGGAAGGAAGGGCAGGACGCACCATTAAGGTGCACCATTAGTTGTTGCGGATGCTCCGATTCGGTTTTGCCGGCTTGGCCGCGGTGCCCCGATCTGCACCACCACCCACGCTGGCAGCGCCCCCGGTTGACGCACTGCCACCCACATTGGCCGAGCCACCACGGTCGGCTGCACCACCGACTTGCGCAGCACCACCGTTACTGCCACCACCGGGGAAGTTGCGGAAGTCACTGACCGTGCTGCGGTGAATGTACACTTCCACCGGCTCGGAGGTGATACGGGTTTCGCCATCCTCGCCCACCACTTTCACGATCAGGTTATGCACCCCACGTTCCGGCGCATCCAGCTGCATCGCAGGCTGCTCTGCGCCATTATCCAGCAACACCAGGCTATCACCGGGCTGCAGCCCAGGTTGCAGGTTCACGGACACATACACAGCATCAGTCGGGTTACGCAGTGTGGAGCCGCTTTCCGGGGAGGTAATGGTCAGCGATGTGTACTCCTCCACCGTGGGGTCCGCCGCCTCTTCCTCTGGCGCCGACACCGCCTCCGGCATTTCCACCTTCTTGATTGGCACTGTATTGGTGGTTTTCAGTTTCACTTCCTCGGAGCGGCTGTTCTCTCCAGGCTGATCCGTGAATACCACATTGCCTTTTTCATCGGTGGTCCGGTAAATCTTCGACGCCGGCGCATCAGAAGCCTCTGTCCGGCTGGCCCCGTCTTCCTGTTCCGCGGTGGCCGCCAGGCTTGATCCAGAGATCAACCCCAAGGCAACAACGGCAATCAGCGACTTCTTCATTGTTATCTCCCTATGACTGTCCTTGATTCTGGCCTGACTGCTGCGCCCAGAAAAGGGGTAAGTGCACAAAATAGCACGCTTTTTTTCAGGCAAAAAAAAGCCCCCGACTAGCGGGGGCCTCTTTTCTGCTGCTTCCCGAAGGAAATTAGCAAGAGTAGTACATATCGAACTCAACCGGGTGCGGGGTCATGTTCAGACGCTCGATCTCGCCACGCTTCAACTCGATGTAGCCTTCCAGCATATCCTTGGTGAACACGTCACCTTCGGTCAGGAAGTCCATATCTTCTTCCAGGCAATCCAGCGCCATGGTCAGGGTGTGCGCCACGGTGGGGATGTCTTTCGCTTCTTCAGCCGGCAGGTCGTACAGGTCTTTATCCATGGCATCGCCAGGGTGCATCTTGTTCTTGATGCCGTCCAGGCCAGCCATCAGCAGGGACGCAAAGCACAGGTACGGGTTCGCAGACGGATCAGGGAAGCGAGCCTCAATACGACGGGCCTTGGCGCTGTTCACGAACGGAATCCGGATGGAAGCAGAACGGTTACGGGCAGAATAGGCCAGCATTACCGGGGCTTCAAAGCCGGGCACCAGACGCTTGTAGGCGTTGGTGGAGGCGTTGGTGAAGGCGTTCAGGGCGCGGGCGTGCTTGATGATACCGCCGATGAAATACAGCGCTTCGTCAGACAGGCCAGCATAGCCGTCGCCGGCAAACAGGTTCTTGCCGTCTTTGCCCAGAGACACGTGCACGTGCATACCGGAGCCGTTATCACCGATCAGCGGCTTGGGCATGAAGGTAGCGGTTTTGCCGTAGGCGTGAGCCACGTTGTGTACGCAGTACTTGAGGATCTGTACTTCGTCTGCCTTGGCAGTCAGGGTGTTGGCGCCAACGCCGATTTCACACTGGCCTGCGGTGCCCACTTCGTGGTGATGCACTTCGATGTTCAGGCCCATGGATTCCATGGCAGAACACATTGCGCCACGCAGATCGTGCAGGCTGTCTACCGGCGGAACCGGGAAGTAGCCGCCTTTCACGCCCGGACGGTGACCGATGTTGCCACCTTCAAAATCTTCATGGGATACCCACGCCGCTTCTTCAGAGTGGATGTTGTACATGGAACCCTGCATGTCGGACTTCCACTGCACGGAATCAAATACGAAAAATTCCGGCTCCGGACCAAACAGCGCAGTGTCAGCAATACCGGTGGATTTCAGGTATTCCTCGGCACGACGAGCAACGGAGCGCGGGTCGCGCTCGTAACCTTGCATGGTGTTCGGCTCAAGAATGTCACAACGCAGGTTCAGGGTGGCAACGTCAGTGAACGGGTCCAGTACAGCGGATTCGTCATCCGGCATCATGACCATGTCGGATTCGTTAATGCCTTTCCAGCCAGCGATGGAAGAACCATCGAACATTTTGCCGTCCTGGAAGAAATCTTCATCGATTTCGCCAACCGGAAGGGTTACGTGCTGCTCCTTACCACGGCTATCGGTGAAGCGCAGGTCCACCCATTTCACATCGTTTTCTTTGATCAGTTTGAGGGTCTTAACAGACATTATCTTGCGTCCTCCTAAGGAACAGCGGGTTTGTCTCTGACTCGTCGTACCGCTCTGGGTAAGGGCAGCACAAGGAGCCGGTATTCTCGGCCACTGGGCCAGCTTTGCCAATAGGGAGGCAAATACCGTGCCAGCCCTTTTTTAGCGCATTCTCCGCCTAAATCGCAGAAACCAGGGAAGATGATTCATTTTGGTGCACAGCAACGGTGCACTCAATAAGTGCGAAGCACTAAAACAGTGCACCGTTATCTTCGCCCACTTGCAGCACCACAAAAACTTCGTTGCCCTGCTCGCCCATTTCCAGCACCTCGTGGCCGTTAATTCGGCACCAGGCCGGGATATCGCTCAACGCGCCAGGGTCGGTGCAGACCACTTTCAGCGTATCGCCAGTGGCCAGGGTTCTTACCTTATTCTGGGTCTTGATCACCGGCATGGGGCACAGCAGCCGACGCACATCCAGTTCGTTAAGGGGAGAGGTCATCGTCGAATCAACCCACATTCCAGCTGGCCAGTACCGCATCCGGCTGTGCCGGCGCCACGGTAATCTCCCGGGCGACCCCATCAGGGCTACGCACTTCCAGGGTCACCGTCTCGTCAACCCGCCCCTTGGAGTAACGGGCCACAATGGCAGCCGCCTGCTCCAGCTCCGCCTCGCTGCCAAACTCACCATCCACCAGTGCCAACGGCCCCGGGCAGCTCACCGTAGTAAGGCTGGTGAACTGGTAGCGATAGCCTTCCAGAAAGCGGTTTTCGCCTTCTTCTCGGCTGATGATCAGCTTGTAATGGGGCTGCGGACGCAGGTGACGCCCCACTTTCAGTAGCATGATGTCGTCCAACTCGTAACGGCGCTCGTTGCGAGCCTTCCACAGGTCGGCCAGCTTGTTGGAATAGGATTCATCGGTCAGGAAACAGCAACCGCCGGCGGGCTGGGCAAAGTCATCCAGCCCGAACTTGGCGGCCAGCGCCATCTGCGGCTTGCGATTGCGGCCAGAGAAGTCGTGCAGCTCGTCCCGGTTAACCCAGCCTTCGCGCTCGGGCAGGGTGGGCGGCAGGTTCTGGGCGCACAGCGGGCGCAGCAAGCGGTCATCCGCACCGGACTCCTGGCTGATGATCGGCATGGTCTCCTTGCGCTGGCTCTTCGGGCGCTGACCGATCACTTCACCGGTAACAATAAAATCGAAGCCCCGGTCACCCGCCAGTTCGCGGGCCTTGTTAATCATCAGCGTGGCCTGGTTGACCATGAAGATCTTGCAGTCCAGACAGGGATTCAGGTTCGCGCCATAACCGTGTTTGGGGTTGAGCACCACATCCTTGTACTCCTCGGAGATATCAATGATGTGCATCTTGATGCCCAGCTGCTCCGCGACCCACAAGGCGTTGTTGCGCTTTTCCTTGTCCTTGTCCTTTTTGCGGATGGCATGGGTATGCCCTTCCACGCAGAAGCCGGTGTAGAAGTTAACCCCTTCCACCTCGATGCCCTGCTCCTGCATGACTTTCACCGCCAGCATGGAGTCCAGTCCACCGGACACCAGAGCAATGGCGCGGCGCTTGATTGGTTGGCTTGCCTCTGTCATCGAAAAACCTGCGTTGCTGTGGGGACAGCTCAAAAATTGGGCGGCGCAGTATAGCAATCGCGGGCCCAGGGCGCATCCTCCCGATGGCCGCCGCACCCACCGGCTGTCACTTCACCGTCATGCCGGTCCGCCACACTCGGCCCCCCATGTAATTGAAATTGCTTTGCTTTATGCGCCCAAGACTTCGCTGGCTGCTGATGGCGTCACTGTTTTCCCTGATCGCTGCTTCGCTGGGCTGGTGGTGGCATACCCCCCACGGCCCCTGGCTGGTTCATCAGGAGCCCCTGGCCGGGCAGCGAATCTGCGCTGTGGGAGATGGCGGCTGGGGCAATGCACCGTCCATGGCCATGGGTCAGGCGCTGGTGAACCTGGAATGTGACCAGGTCCGCTACCTGGGCGATCTTGTCTATCCGGATGGCATCACCAGTGCCGACGACCCCTTGCTGGAAAGCCGCTTTCTCACTCCCATGAAACCGGCCATGGACGCGGGCATCCCCTTCTATCTGGTGCTGGGCAACCATGACTGGAAAGGCAGCGGCGAGGCCTGGCTGCAAGTGGCGCGACGCTACCCGCAAGTCCACTTTCCTCACTTCTATTATTTTGAACAATGGCCGGACGCCTGTGCCTTCAGCCTGGAGACCACCTGGTTCGAAAAATGGTATTACTTCCGCCGCCAGAGCAGCTGGCTGGAACAGGCCCAGGATACAGCTCGCCAGCACGGCTGCCGCTTCAGCCTGGGCTTTGCTCACCACCCCATGTTCAGCACCGGCTCCCACGGTGACGCCGGCGAGATGATCAACCTGTCACTCAAGCCCAAACTACTCGGCCACCTGGACTTGCTGGTAGGCGGTCATGACCACGTGCTGTCCGACGAGGGAGAATACCAGGGCACCCGCCAGCTGATTTCCGGGGCCGCCAGCATCAACAACGACCTGGGCCCTCCCAGCAAACAGCAACGCTTCACCCGTGCCACCCACGGCCTGGCCACCATTGATCTGCGAGACGATAGAGGGACAATGCGAGCGGAGTACCGGTTCTACAGTGTGCTGGGCAACCCACAGGACCCATTGATCACACTACTCTGGCAGGGCAACCAACAGGGGGAAGGGATTCGCTGAAGCGGCTTGCAAAGGCAGGAAAGCGACAGGCTTGCCGCTTGCTCACGGTTACTCTTCTTGCGCCGCCACCGGGCCGGCAACCGCAAACTGTTGTTTTGAGAATGCCACACGCTCAGCCACCGGACGGGTTTCGTCTTTCAGGGCCTCAAGCTGCTTCTCGACAATCTGACAACGGCGCAGCAGACCATCGTCCATGGCGATCTGGATATTCAAGCCCGGGCGGGCATTCAGCTCCAGCATCATCGGACCATGCTCATGATCCATCACCAGATCCACCCCCAGATAGCCCAAGCCGGTCAGGTCGTAGCAACGGGCCGCCAGCTCCAGACACTCCTGCCAGTCCGGCACGGTGAGCCCGGCCACCGGGTTCGCAGTATCCGGGTGACGCTCGATTTTCAGATTATGCCAGGTGCCACCCAGAGTGACCCCGGACGCCAGGTCCAGCCCCACGCCAATGGCGCCCTGGTGCAGGTTTGCCTTGCCCTGGGATTGCCGGGTAGGCAGGCGCAGCATGGCGGCTACCGGATACCCCTTGAGCACGATGATGCGGATATCCGGCACCCCCTCGAAACTGATCCGGTTGAACAGTTCGGTGGAACGCACCCGGTATTCGATCAGCGCCTGGTCGCGATGACCGCCCAGGGAATAGATACCGGAAATGATCCCGGAGATATGGTGCTCCAGCTCTTCGGTGGTGATGATGCGCCCGGAGGCGGAGCGGAAATAATCCTCAAAACGATCGGCAATCACCATGATCCCATCGCCGCCAGCGCCTTGTGCGGGCTTGATTACAAAATCCCGGTGCTGCTCCACCACCCGGTGCAGGGTACTGATTCCTTGCTCGGTAGCGATGGTGCCATACATGTGCGGCACCCGGATGCCCGCATCCAGCGCCATCTGCTTGGTCTGGATCTTGTCGTCCACCAGCGGGTACAGGCTGCGCTTGTTATAGCGCAGGATATAATCGCCGTTGCGCTGGTTAATGCCCATCACGCCACGGGCGCGCAAAGCCTTGCGGGTTTTCGACCAGAACATCAGCGCTTATCCCCGTCCACCATGGCACGGAACCGCAACAACTCGGTGAGGCGATAGCCCCGGTAGTGCCCCATCAACACCATGATTGCGGCCAGGCACAGCAACACGCCCGGGAAGGTGAACACGAAATACACCAGCGGCTGCCACACCATCAGCAGATGACAGAAAATGGCTGCTACCAGCGTGCCCAGTGCCACCTTCAATGACTGGGTGCCTCCACGCTCCTCCCAGACGATGGAGGTCCGCTCGATCACCATGGTCAGGATCACCATGGGGAACAGCGCCACCGACAGACCCGAGCCCATGCCCAGCTTGTAGCCCAGCAGGCTGATCAACGCCATGGCAATCACCACAAAGGTCAGCACCACAGAAAGCCGGGGCAATAACTGTAATTTGAGATGCTCAAGATAGGAGCGCACCGACAAGCCGATGGCGGTGATGGAGGTAAACAGCAATACCCCCCAGACTACCTGCGTCTCACGGAACGCCAGGGCGATCAGCACGGGGGTAAATGTCCCCAGGGTTTCCATGCCGATCAGCGAACGGATAAACAGCACCAGCATGACGCCCACCGGAATCATTACCAGAATGCGATACAGTTGCTGGGCAGGTAACGGCAGTTCGTAAAGGGAGAAATCGATAAAACTGCTCACGTCTTTCAGACGCAGGGACTGGGCCAGCTGCAACGCGCTCATTTCATTTTCGTGCACGCTAAAGCTCACGTCCGCAGACTTGCCGCCCTCGATATTCAGCAGCGGCCCTGGGCCGCTCCACCAGACCAGACGATCTTCCGGCAGACCCTGCTGGCCATTGAGCGGATTGAAGTACAGCCATTTCTTGCCGTTGAAGCTGCGCAGCCACAGCTCCGGCTGCTGCTCCTGGCTTTCCGCCAGGCGTAGCGTATGGACTGGCTCGGCCGGGATATGCGCCACCGCCAGCAGCAAATCAATGACATTGGCCCGGTTCTCCGGGCTCACATCGCTGCCCAGCAGCAACTGGACATTATCGTTCTCCAGTTCATTGACCCGCTTGATGGTCTCGCTGATAAAGGTTTCCACATCCGCCGAGTGCTGGCGAATCGGCTCCAGCAGCGCGTCGGCGGCCAGCTTATCCGGGCCATCCAGCGTAGGAGCCGGGCGGAATTGGGGGCCGGGGTCATTTTCCGGGGCATCCGCATAGCGCGGAGTCAGCATGAGGCGGTAATAAAGGTACTGGTTGCCTTCGGCGCGACGGGACGACCAGGTCACCTGCCGGTTGCCCTTCTCCACATTCACGTTCACGCCGTAATTGTTGGAGATAAAGCTTTCATTGAGGGTGGTATAACCCACTCCCAGCGGCGGCACGAACATGCGCACCTTGACGGGCTTGTTGGCCTTGGCCGAGAAAGACACTTGGGCATCGACCACCCACACCGGATCTTTCTCGTCCTGGCTCAGCGGCACATTTTGTACCAGCAACTGGTAAGCAATACTGCCGCCCCCCAACAAAAGCAGGAAAACGGCAAGCAGCCGCGCTTGCAACTTCACAGAACCCATTATAGCGCCTCGGCAGCCTCCATCGTCTCGTCGTCGCTCTCGACAACCTTGTCTTCACTATTGTCTTCACTGGCCTGACAACCGGGTTCGCCCACCGCCATTGATAGCGACGGATCCACCAATGCGCCCAGGCCCTGCAGCGCTTCGGAACCCATCAGCAACGGATAACGAAACTCGCTGCGGTCTGTCAGGTTAACGTCAATCTGTTCCTGGCGCTTGCCCATGCAGACAGTCAGGGTCACCACCGGACGACGGCTATAGTCCCGATCACCCGGCGACACACTCTCTGCCCGTCGCTTGATACGCACATGCCCCGATAAAGGCAGCTCCACATCATCCCATTGTTCCGTGGTAATACCCCAGTCTTCCCGATCATCGCGGTCGATGGCCAGGTCGAATTCGACCATTTCCACGCCATCGCGCTCAAACGTACGGATATAACGGGCGCTCAGGGAGGCTGAACCTGCGCCGGTATCCAGTTTGGCAGGCACGGTAATGCCCAACTCCTTGATATGCACGTTTTCGTGCAAGCCATAGATCATCTTGCCGGAAGACAGATCAGCCATCACCGCAAAGGGCGACAAGACCAACAGCGAAGCAAGGAGTGTACGCATCATAACAACCTGATTGTAAAAGCATTACAGCCCGATCACGGAGCCACCGGCTCAGCCTCTGACCCGCCCCCCGGAAAATGGTTGCGCCATTCTAGGCGATCATCGGGCCTATCGCAGGCTCAACCGTGAAATTTTGAAGTTGTTCACAATTGCCAATCTTACGATAAAGGCTGACCGGCGGGCTATCACCCACACGCTACGCTGCTATAATGCGCGCCCCTGCGAAACCGCTGGCACGGTTTCGCCCACCATATTTGGAGCAACACTAGTGATTGAACGTCTGCGCAATATCGCCATCATCGCCCACGTTGACCACGGCAAGACCACCCTGGTGGACAAGCTGCTGCAACAGTCTGGCACCCTGGGAGATCGCGCCGGCGACATCGAACGGGTCATGGACTCCAACGACCTGGAGAAAGAGCGGGGCATTACCATTCTGTCCAAGAACACCGCCATCCAGTGGAACGACTATCGCATCAACATCGTGGACACCCCTGGCCACGCCGACTTTGGCGGGGAAGTAGAGCGGGTCATGTCCATGGTGGATTCCGTGCTGCTGCTGGTAGACGCAGTGGACGGCCCCATGCCGCAAACCCGCTTCGTGACCCAGAAAGCGTTCGCCGCCGGCCTCAAGCCGATCGTGGTCATCAACAAGATCGACCGCCCCGGTGCCCGCCCGGACTGGGTGATGGATCAGGTTTTCGACCTGTTCGACAACCTGGGCGCCACCGACGAACAGCTGGACTTCCCGGTGATCTATGCCTCCGCCCTGAACGGCATCGCCGGCCTGGAAGCCGACAATCTGGCTGACGACATGACTCCGCTGCTGCAGGCCATCGTCGACAAGGTGGACTACCCGGATGTGGATGCAGAAGGCCCCTTCCAGATGCAGATCTCTTCTCTGGACTACAACAGCTACCTGGGCATCATCGGCATCGGCCGGGTCAAGCGTGGCCAGATCAAGGCCAACAGCCCGGTGAAAGTGATCGGTGCTGACGGCAATGTCCGTAACGGCAAGATTCTCACCATCATGGGCTACCACGGCCTGGAGCGCGTGGATGCCACTCACGCCTCCGCTGGCGAAATCGTCTGCATCACCGGCCTGGATCCGCTGAACATTTCCGACACCCTGTGTGATCCGGCCAATGTGGAAGCGCTGACCCCGCTGAGCGTGGACGAGCCCACCGTCAGCATGTTCTTCCACGTCAACACCTCGCCGTTCGCCGGCCAGGACGGAAAATTTGTCACCAGCCGCCAGATCCGTGAGCGTCTGGAAGCGGAGCTCAAGCACAACGTGGCCCTGCGCGTGGAAGAAACCGGCAGTGCCGACCAGTTCCGCGTCTCCGGCCGTGGCGAACTGCACCTGTCGGTACTGATCGAAAACATGCGTCGCGAAGGCTTCGAGCTGGCCGTAGGCCGCCCGCAGGTGATCATCCGTGAAGAAGACGGCGTCAAGCAGGAACCCTATGAAACCGTGATTGCCGATGTGGAAGAGCAGCATCAGGGTTCCATCATGGAACAGCTGGGTCTTCGCAAGGCGGAGATGACCAACATGGAGCCAGACGGCAAGGGCCGGGTGCGCCTGGAATTCCTGGTGCCCAGCCGTGGTCTGATCGGCTTCCGCAGCCAGTTCCTGACCCTGACTTCAGGCACCGGCATTCTCAACAGCACCTTCAGCCACTACGGCGAGTTCAAGCCCGGCGACATGGCCAAGCGCATCAATGGCGTGCTGGTGTCCATGGTGAAAGGCAAGGTGTTGGGCTTCGCCCTGTTCAACCTGCAGGAACGTGGCCGCATGCTGATCGACCCGAACGTGGATGTGTACGAAGGCCAGATCATCGGCATCCACAGCCGCGGCAACGACCTGGTGGTCAACCCCACCAAGGGCAAGCAGCTGACCAACATGCGCGCCTCCGGCACTGATGAGAACATCGTTCTCACCCCGCCAATCCGCTTCAGCCTGGAACAGGCGCTGGACTTCATCGAAGACGACGAGCTGGTGGAAGTGACCCCCAACTCCCTGCGTATTCGCAAGAAGTTGCTCACCGAAACCGAGCGCAAGCGCGCCGGGCGGTAATTAAGAGAGGCTCCACGCTGTACGCATCAAGCGCCACGCCTAAAAACGTGGCGTTTTTTGTGGCTCGCCGCGCATTAGAGTGGATAACCCGCTTCTCGCCCGCGGATGGGCTTATCGCGAATATCCGGCTTTGCCAAACGCTCAACGCCGGATGCCTGACGTAAACACTTATAGCCGGAGAGGCTTTCGATATTGCGGCATCTTCTTTGAGGGCCATCATTCTGGGAATAACCTGGCAATGCTTTTTGCGCAGAAAGCATGGCGGCCAAGGTTTTCAGCGTTTGAATGCAAGCATCAGTCGTCGGGCATCCGGCGTCCAGCGGTTACCAGCCCAAGGTAATGAGACAAGTCCTGAAGCCTGCTGATCACTCCACTCCGCGATACATCTTTTTTGTGTCCGGTGCACCGTCAACGCAATAACATCAACACCAGCACCGCACCGATCACCAGCCCCACTATCAAACCCGCCATAAATCCCTGCCCGGCCAACGGTGCCACCCCGGCAGTGGACCCACCCTCCTCCTGATCGGCAGGCTGACTGGCCTCGAATTCAGCAATCACCTCCCGGGCCCGCGCCTCATCGTTGGCAGCCACCCACACTGTCGCCAGGCCCGCCGCCGGCAGCTCCCCCATACCGCCCTGCAACATATCACCCTGCACCTGGGCCATGATGCCCACCTGATCCAGCAGGTTGGCCAGCATATGGGCTTCAATCATGTGCCGTGCCTGAAACACACATTTCACCAGCTCATCTCCACTACGGATTTACCGGTTTTTTTTCCACCACTTCCAACAGCGTATAACGCAGGCTGCTGCCATCCGCAGGCGGCGACGCCACCTCTTCGACCTTTACACGCAAGGTGTACTGAAACCCCTCTTCATAGGCAAAGCCTTCTATGTGGTTATAGAACAGCTGCCAGTTGGCGTCGCCCTCTTCCTTCACTCGCAGGCACTCCATGGCTCCAACACCGATACACGCCGTGCCGTAGGGGGCCACATAAAGCAGCTGCCCAGGCTTGTCCTGCGGCGTCGGCTCACCGCAAGCCGCCAATAAAAACAACAACGCCAACATCCCGCGTTTCCACATCATCATCCATGTCCTGTTATTCTTGGTGCATTAGGGAACCTCTGAAAAACTCCTTGCGTACTCAGTCTTTCAGGCTGGTTCGCAATCTAGGCGCGCTTTTGAAGGTGTATGCCCATCCATCGAAAAAGCGCAACAACGAGTGCGGGCCAGCCTGAATGACCCGAAGGGCGTGGCCTGAAGCGCACATCTGCTGCGCCTTGCCTCTCGGAAAGGGAGCCACCCTGACCATCGAGACAAGACGCAACAGCTGCACGCTTCAGGCCACGCTGAGCATGCAAGGAGTTTTTCAGAGGTTCCTTAGTTTTGATCAGTACCACGACCATCCCGCCAAGGCAAAATCCAACATGCTGCATATCGCCCTGTTCGAACCGGAAATTCCGCCCAATACCGGCAACATTATCCGCCTGGTCGCAAATACCGGCGCACAACTGCATCTGATCGAGCCGCTGGGCTTTTCGCTGGAAGAAAAGAAACTGCGCCGTGCCGGCCTCGACTATAACGAGTTTGCCGCGTTAAAGGTGCATCAGGATTTTGCCGCGTTTCAACAAGACGTCGCCGGACAGCGCTTGTTTGCCATGACCACCAAGGGAAGTCGCCCCCATAGCGACGCCTGTTTTCAGGACGGAGACGTGCTGTTATTCGGGCCGGAAACCCGGGGCCTGCCGGACCCCATTCTGGAAAGTCTGCCGCCAGCACAGAGATTGCGTCTGCCCATGGTAGCGGATAGCCGCAGCCTCAATCTCAGCAATGCCGTCGCCGTGACGCTCTACGAGGCATGGCGCCAACTGGGCTACACAGGGGCAGTTGATAATTGACAATTGATAGTTGACAGCTGCGCGAAACAAAATTGTTTTAACCTGAAACGCAAGAGGCCGCACCCAAAGCATGGGCGCGGCCTCTTGCGTTTCAGATGACAACCGACCTCGTACGCGACGCGGTCAACTGTCCACTTTCCACTATCAACTCTTATTGAACGGTCTCGCCCGCTGCCGCAGCATTTTCCTGTTGCTGCTGGCGCTGCTGCTGATACAGCGCATCGAAGTTGATCGGCTGCAGCACCATCTGCGGGAATGACCCCTTGGCCACCAGGTCCGACACCACTTCACGCACATACGGGAACAGCAGGTTCGGACAATACGCGCCGAGCAATTGCGCCCGCTCTTCGCCTTCGATGCCTTTCACGGTAAAGATACCGGCCTGCTTCACTTCCACCAGGTAAAAGGTCTTTTCCTCGGCTTCGTCCTTGGCGGTCACCGTCACGGTGATTTCCACTTCGAACTCATCGCCTTCACCAACGCGACGGGCGCTGTTGTTCAGCTGCACGTTCACCTTGGGTTTCCACTCCTGCAGGAACACGTCCGGTGCACCCGGGCACTCAAAGGAGGTGTCTTTCAGGTAAATACGCTGCAGTTGGAAAACCTGTTGCTGTTCATCAGCCATGTTCTTCTCCTGTTACTGGCCTGCTCCGAGCAGAGCATCGAGCTCCCCCGCCCGCTCCAGAGCAAAAAGTTCATCACAGCCACCGATGGCGTGATCATTAATAAAAATCTGCGGCACCGTCCGGGCGCCGCCGCGCTGCATCATGACTGCACGCTGCTGGGGTTCGCGGTCCACATCGGTATCCTCGAACGCCACATTCTTGCTGTTCAGCAACTGCTTGGCACGCACACAAAACGGGCACCAGGCAGTGGTATACAGCTCGACTTTGGCCATCTCTGCCTCCTGCTTACTCTTTAACCACCGGCAGGCTGGCTGACCGCCAGGCGTTCAGGCCACCCTGAATGCGATACAGGTCGGAAAACCCCTTGGTGCGCAGCTGTCGTCCCAGATGTGAGGCCTTGGCCCCCATATCACAAGTCAGGATGAGGGGTTTGTCCTTGTATTTTTCCAGCTCTGCAATACGATCAAGCGCCTGCCCGGCGGGAATATTGATGCTACCGGCAATATGCCCGGTGCGGAAATCATCGCTGTCGCGCAGATCCACGATCACCGCATCCTTCTGGTTCACCATGTTGGTGGCCAACTGCGGCGTAAGCGACTGGCCGCCGCGGCGGGACTCAAGCACAAAAAACAGTGCCCACAACAGGAAAAAGGCGGACACCAGAATATAATGGTTGCTGGCGAATTCAATCAGATTGCCCATGGAAACCCCGGATCATTAGCGTTGGCTCTAATCGGCGCCTGTGGTGCAGCGCCACCATTCCCTCCGGGAAAGAAAGCCGAAGGAAAATCGGCGCCAAGTATACACATCCCCGGGCCGTTAAGGTAAAACCTCGCCATGACCCGACGATTACTGCTGCTTCTACTGCTTCCGGCCCTGCTCCCTGTTAGCGGGGCAGCGGTTGGTGCCGACAATAACGCGCCCAGCAAAGCCCAGCTGGAGAAGCTTAAATCCCGCATCAGTGAGCTGAGCGATGCCCAGAACCGCGAATTGCGCGAACGTGATTCCGTGCAGGCCAGCCTGCGTGAGGCAGAACTGCGCATCAGCCGGCTGACCCGGGAACAACGGAGCCTGGAAAAAAAGGCCAGCACCGCCCAACAACGCCTCAAAAACCTGGAAGCAGAGCAGGCAGTGCTAGCTGCAGAGAAACGCACCCAACTGGACTGGCTGGGCAAAACCGTGCGCGCCAGCTACCAGGCCGGCCGCCAGGAACGCATCAAATTACTGCTCAACCAGGAGCAGCCCGACCAGATCGCACGCCTGCTGCGTTACCAGGAATATTATCAGCGCGCCCGCAGCAACCGCCTCAAGGCCGTCAACGGCGAGCTTGATGAACTCAAGGCGATTGCCCTGCGAGTAGAGAAGGCTCGCCAGGTTCTGCTGGAAAAGCGCACCGAAGTCCAACGCCATGCGGACAAGCTGCAAACCGCCCAGAAAGAGCGCCAGACCACACTGGCATCGCTGAACCGTTCACTGGATAACAGAGGCAGCAACCTTAACCAGCTCAAGGCAGACCAGCAGCGCTTGCAGAAACTGCTGGAAGACATGCAACGCAGCCTCAATGACATTCCTGCCGATCTGGGTGGCAAGCCCTTCGGCAACCTGGCCGGCAAACTCCCCTGGCCGGTGGAAGCGCGCATTTCCACCGGCTATAACAGCCGCCGCGAAGGCGCGCTGCGCTGGCAAGGCGTCATCTTCAATGCCGCCCCCGGCACCCCGGTCCGGGCGATCCATGCCGGCCGCGTGGTGTTTGCCGACTGGCTACGCGGCTACGGCCTGCTGACCATTGTCGATCACGGCAATGGCTATTTGACTCTCTACGGGTACAACCAGAGCCTGCTGCGCGAAGTCGGCGAGTGGGTGTCCGCCGGTGACAGCCTGGCGCTGGCCGGCAATTCCGGCGGCAACCGGACCAACGGTCTATACTTCGAGATACGCCACCGGGGCAAGGCTGTGAACCCCACACGCTGGTGCAATCAGCGTGTTACACTGCCGCCATTGGCGCAAAATTGACCATGAACTTTGAAACGCGCACACCTTTTTCCTGTGCCCGCCGGGGATCCTGAATGCCAACAACCATCCTGCCCACGCTCCGTTCTGTCGCGCTCACGGGCCTGCTTGCCCTTAGCCCTTTCAGCGCACTCCACGCCCAGGATCCTGCCCTTGATGAGCAGGCTCGCCAGCAAGGCGTACCGGTGGATGAGCTGCGCGCCTTTGCCGAGGTCATGGAGCGTATCCGCGCGGCCTATATTGAAGACGTGGATGATCGCGAACTGCTGGAAGCCGCTATCCGTGGCATGCTCCATGATCTGGACCCGCACTCCAACTACCTGACCCCGGACCAGTTCGACGACCTGCAGGTGACCACCACTGGTGAATTCGGCGGCCTTGGCATCGAAGTCACCATGGAAGACGGCTTCGTCAAAGTAGTGACTCCGGTGGATGACTCCCCGGCCAGCAACGCCGGCATCCTCGCAGGCGACCTGATCCTCAAGATCGACGACACCTTTGTGAAGGGGTTGACCCTGGGCGAAGCCGTCGAGCTGATGCGCGGGGAAATCGGCACCAAAATCGATTTAATGGTCCTTAGCGAAGGCGACGAGAAGCCCCGCCAGGTCAGCCTCGAACGTGACCGCATCCAGACCCACAGCGTGAAATCAAAAATGCTGGAACCGGGCCTGGGCTACCTGCGCATTTCCCAGTTCCAGAACAACACCGGTGACGATGCCCGCAAAGCGCTGGACAAGCTCAACAAGGACAGCCCCCTCAACGGCCTGATTCTCGACCTGCGCAACAACCCCGGCGGCGTACTCAACGGCGCCGTGGAAGTCACCGACCTGTTCCTGGATGCCGGCCTGGTGGTGTACACCCAGGGCCGTGAAAAAGCGAGCCGGAACGACTTTGATGCCAGCGCCGGCGACGCACTCAACGGCAAGCCGCTGGTGGTGCTGGTCAACGGCGGCAGCGCCTCTGCCTCGGAAATTGTGGCCGGCGCCCTGCAAGACCAGGAGCGCGCCATCGTGGTGGGCAACCGCACCTTCGGCAAAGGCTCGGTGCAAACGGTATTGCCACTGAGCAAGGACCGCGCCCTGAAGCTCACCACCGCCCGTTATTACACCCCAAAGGGGCGCTCCATTCAGGCAGAAGGCATTGAACCCGACATTGCCGTGGATGTGGTCACCAAAATCGAAGTACGCGAAGACATGCACCTGCGTGAAGCAGACTTGCCTCGCCATCTGGACAATGAAAACGGCGACAGCGAGAAAGAGAAGAAACGCAGCTCCCTGGCCGAAGACGATTACCCGCTGGCGCAGGCGCTCTCCATTCTCAAAGGCGTCGTCCTCACTCAGCGCCCCGCCCACGCCTCACTGCCCGACCAGCCTTGATGGCTGGCCGGTTACTGGCCCTGGGGTTACTGCTACCAGGGCTGTTGTTGAGCGCCAGCGCCCTGGCCGCACCACGCATTGCCATCATCATTGATGACCTGGGTTACAGCCGCCAGCATGGCCAGGCCATTGTGGATCTGCCCGCGCCGGTCACCTGTGCGGTGATTCCCTTTTCGCCCCATGGCCGACGCCTGGCCGAGCGGGCTAGCCTGGCGGGCAAGGAAGTGCTGGTGCACATGCCCATGGCCGCACAGAGTCATCTGAAACTTGACCGGGGCGGCCTGCAGGACGGCATGGATGAACCTCAGTTACTGAACGCGGTGCGTCAGGCCCTGAGCCAGATTCCCCAGGCTCGCGGCCTGAACAACCATATGGGCAGCGCGCTCACCGAACAGCAACAGCCCATGGGCTGGCTAATGGCCGAACTGAAGGCGCACCAGCTGTTCTTTGTGGACAGCCGCACCAGCAGTCACTCCGTGGCACAGCAGGTGGCCCGGCAGGTAGGGCTATCCCACGCCGGGCGCGATGTCTTTCTGGATAATGAACGCAATCTGGTCAGCATCAATGAGCAGTTCAACCGGCTGATCCGGCTGGCCCGGCAACGCGGCCAGGCGATTGCCATCGGCCACCCGTACCCGGAAACCGTGCACTACCTGCAGCAGGTTCTGCCCTTGATGCAAGACGCCGGCATTGAGGTAGTGCCGGTGTCCATGCTATTGAGCACCCCGCCAGTGACCACAGCCACCACCGGGAGCGACGCTCACGCCGGGTCCTGATCCCGGTTTTTGCCAATACCGGTGAGTTTGGCGTAACCGATCATCAGGAAACCGAAAGCAAACATCAGCACACCGTAAACCGCAGACGGCACAGACATGGCCTCGGAATGCAGCAGAGTCAGGGTCACCATTAGCCCCAGCGTACCGTTCTTGATACCCAGCTCGATGGCCACGGTGAACGCCTGATCACGGCTCAAGCCGATCACCCGGCCCCCCACCATGCCCAGGACAATACCAGCCAGATTGAGAACAATGGCCGATACACCTGCCTGCTTGAACAGCACCAGAGCCTCATCACCCAACTCCACCAGCAATAGTGCAATTACCGCCACCATCACCGCCAACCCCAACAGGCCCACCGCTTTTTCGCCTTTTTCTGCCCAGCCTTGACGAAAGTGGCGGATAGCCATGCCGATAGCCACGGGCAGCAAGATGATCACGAACAGGGTAATGATGGTGCGCATCACCGGCAGTTCCAGGGTCCTGGCGGTGTCCTGAAAACGCTCGAGGGCCCAGCCCGTAAACGCGGGCAGCGTGACAATGGTGATCAGGCTGGCAAGCACCGTCAGCACAATGGACAGGGCCACATCACCGCGCCCCAGATAGACAAACAGATTGGAGGTAGTACCACCCGGGCAGGCGGCAATCACAATAAGCCCCACCGCCAGCGCCGGCGACAGGTCCAGCGCCAGCGCCACACCCAGGGCGATCAGCGGGAGCAAAAGTATCTGGCAGACCAGGCCATAGAAGGTGCCACGCGGGGCAATGACAACTTCGCGGAAATCTTTGGGGGTCAGGGTCATGCCCATCCCCACCATGATCAAAAACAACGATAACGGCAGCCCGATATCAATCAACGCACCTGAACCCATTACAACTCTCCCGTGATTTTTTTATGGTCTTTCAACGGGGGCAGCGCCCCCAAAACCTCGAGAGTAAAACAGGGTTTCATTTATAGCCAGTACGTAGCGGCTAAAGTTGTGACAGGAGGTTAATCCAGCCGAAAGAAGGCTCGGCGACCATCAGCCCAGGCGCATTTCCACGCCGGCTGACTGCATGAATTCCTTGGCCTGCTGCACCGAGTATTCGCCGAAGTGGAAGATCGACGCCGCCAGCACCGCATCGGCGCCGCCCTGCTGCACGCCGTCCACCAGATGCTGCAGATTGCCGACCCCGCCCGAGGCGATCACCGGCACCGGCACCGCATCGGAGATGGCACGGGTCAGCGCGATGTCAAAACCGTTCTTGGTGCCATCACGATCCATGCTGGTCAGCAGGATTTCACCGGCACCGTAATCGGTCATCTTGCGTGCCCACTCCACCGCATCCAGGCCTGTAGGTTTGCGGCCGCCGTGGGTGAAGATTTCCCAGCGGTTGGTGTCGCTTTCCGCGCTGACTTTTTTCGCGTCGATGGCAACCACAATACACTGGGAACCAAACCGCTCCGCCGCTTCACGGACAAACTCCGGGTTATGTACCGCCGCCGAGTTGATCGCCACCTTGTCGGCCCCGGCATTCAGCAGGTTGCGAATATCTTCCAGCGCACGCACGCCGCCACCCACGGTAAGCGGAATAAAGACCTGGCTGGCGATCTGCTCCACCGTGTGCAGGGTGGTATCGCGCTCCTGATGGCTGGCGGTGATATCCAGAAAGGTGATTTCATCGGCGCCGGCATCGTTATAACGCTTGGCAATCTCCACCGGGTCACCGGCATCGCGGATGTCCACGAACTGCACGCCTTTGACCACACGGCCGGCGTCCACATCAAGACAAGGAATAATGCGTTTGGCTAAACCCATAATACGTCCCCGGCGCTCAGGCGCCGCTCAACTCATCGGACAGCGCCTGGCCTTCGGCAAAGTCCAGGGTGTTTTCGTAGATGGCACGTCCGGTAATGGCACCACTGATGCCCTGGTCAGCCACCGCACACAGGTTGCGCACGTCGTCCAGATTGGTAATGCCGCCGGAGGCGATCACCGGAATCGACATGGACTGGGCCAGTCTCACGGTGGCATCCACATTCACGCCCTGCAACATGCCGTCGCGGCTGATATCGGTGTAGACGATGGCGGAGACGCCATCGTTCTCGAACTGTTTCGCCAGATCGATCACATCCACATCGGTCACGTTCGCCCAACCATCGGTAGCCACTTTGCCGTCTTTGGCGTCCAGGCCCACGATGATGTGGCCGGGGAACTGCTCACACATGGCTTTGACGAATGCCGGCTCATTCACCGCCTTGGTACCAATGATCACCCACTGCACTCCCGCGTCCAGGTAGGCCTGAATAATTTCCGGGCTACGAATACCGCCACCAATCTGGATTGGCAGATCCGGGTGGGCCTTGGCAATCGCCTTGACGATCTCGCCATTCACCGGCTCACCGGCAAAGGCGCCATTCAGGTCGACCAGATGCAAACGGCGGGCACCACGCTCCACCCAGTGGCTGGCCACGGCAACCGGGTCATCGGAGAACACGGTGTCGTCTTCCATACGACCCTGCTTCAGGCGAACACATTTTCCGTCTTTCAGGTCGATGGCAGGAATCAAAAGCATAGTGATTTCTCAAACTGGGCTGCCATACAGGAAGGCAACGGATGAAACGGGTTTATCGCTGTCAACTGTCCACTATCAACTGTCAGTTGATCTTAGGTTGCCAGCGCAGAAAATTTTCCAGCAGCGTCAGACCGGCGTCAGCACTTTTTTCCGGGTGGAACTGCACGGCAAACACATTGCCCTGGACAGCCGCAGCAGCAAAAGTCAGGCCGTAGTCGCAACGCCCGGCCACTGCCTCGTCGGGCAGGCCGGTGACGCAGTAACTGTGCACAAAGTAAAAGCGGGCATGGTTGTCGATCCCCGCCCACATGGGGTGCGCCATGCCCTGCTGTACCTGGTTCCAGCCCATGTGCGGCACTTTCAAACGGGTGCCGGTATCGCTGAACAGCTCACCGAAAAACGTGACTTGCCCGTCGAAAATACCCAGGCAATCCACGCCGTTATTTTCTTCACTGCGGGCCATCATCGCCTGCATGCCGACGCAAATCCCCAGCAATGGCTTGCCGGCTTTCGCCACATCCCGAATCGCCTGATCCAGGCCCGTGTCTTTCAGAACGGCGATGCAGTCACGAATGGCGCCCACACCGGGAAAGACCACCCGGTCCGCCGCGCGGACCTGATCCGGGTCGCCGGTGATGATGATGGTCTGGCCATTGGCGACCTTTTCCAGCGCCTTGCCTGCGGAGTGCAGGTTACCCATGCCGTAATCAATAACGGCAACGACTTCACTCATATTCGGGAGCCTGTGCTGTACGGTTACTCGCTTTCGCTGAGGGTACCCTTGGTAGACGGGGTAATACCGTCCATGCGCGGGTCCGGCTCCACCGCCATACGGAGCGCGCGGCCAAAGGCCTTGAACACGGTCTCAGCCTGGTGGTGCGCATTCTTGCCGCGCAGGTTATCGATATGCAGGGTAATCATGGCGTGGTTCACGAAGCCCTGGAAAAACTCATAGAACAGGTCCACGTCGAAGCCACCGATGCTGCCCCGGGTGAAATCCACAAACATTTCCAGGCCCGGACGGCCGGACAGGTCCAGCACTACCCGTGACAGGGCTTCGTCCAGAGGCACATAGGCGTGACCGTAACGGCGCACCCCTTTCTTGTCACCGATGGCCTTGGCGAAGGCCTGACCCAGCGTGATGCCGATATCTTCCACCGTATGGTGGGCATCGATGTGCAGATCACCCTTGGCCTTGATATCCAGATCGACCAAACCATGACGTGCCACCTGATCGAGCATGTGCTCGAGGAACGGCAATCCGGTATCCAGTTTGCACTGACCGGTGCCATCCAGACTGATGGTGGCTTGAATCTGAGTTTCCAGGGTGTTGCGCTCTACGGTAGCGCTTCGCTTGCTCATCTATACCTCCCAGGCATTGGACCGGCTATTATACGCAGCCTGAGAGCCTGTTGACACCATTGCAGCAGCACCGACCCCCCAAAACCAGCGGAGTTTCACCATGCCGATCAGCGTTCAGGCCCACCCCCTCTCTCAGGAACAATGTCAGGCCTTTGCCAAGGTACTGCGTGATGCCCCGCAATACCGCCAGAAGCTGGCCGATGCGGTGACTGAAGGACAAGGACGACTGTTCGCTGCCCACTTCAATGGCCAGCGCGTGGCTATCGCCCTGATAGAAGAAAACCAGCCGCAGCTGGCCTGGATGGTCGTGCATCCGGCCACTCAGGGGCGCGGCGTGGGCAAGGATTTTCTGCGCCTGATCGGCCAGCAGCTGGGAGAAACGCTCGCCCTGCCAGACCACTGCCAGGGAACCTCTGAATAACGCCTTACATGCTCAGCGTGGCCTATAACTGAGCCAGTGGCAGCCGGATATGCAGCGCAAAGCCCCGCCCGGGGCCAGCGCTTTGTGCCCACAGAGAACCGCCCACCTGCTCAACCATCACCCTCGCCATGGCCAGGGACAGGCCAAAGCCTTCCTCATGGTGACGCGACCCCATCACGAAGAACGGCTCGAGAATGTGCTCCAGCTGATCTGCGGTAGCGCCTTTCCCCTCATCACGGATGCATAGCTCGGCATCGCCCGCCGGCACATCCACCGCGCTGCTGATTTCCACGCTGCCGCCTTCGGCACTGAAGCGCAGGGCATTATCCAGCGCCATGCTCAGCACTTCACGCAACTCCCCTTCACAGGCACGCACCTGCAAATTCGGTGAGATCCGGTTGCGCACCGCCACGCCACAGGCCTCTATCCGCGCCGCCTGGTCACGCAGAATGGCGTCGAGCATCCACATGGGC
>NZ_LWEZ01001471.1:0-1444 GCF_001634945.1 Alcanivorax sp. HI0044 | reverse complement strand
CAACATCATAACCTTTTTGATTTACTTCCGTAGCCATCTGCCCATTGGTAATTAGCGCAGAGTAAAGTTCCCCGATCCGCCCAATAAGATGGCGCAATTCCGTAGGAGGCACTCCCCAAAGCAACTCCCTTTCAAACCAAGTCATTGCTTCACCCAACGATTGAATGAGCTGCATTTGAGTTAATGCCAAAATTCATTCCCCTTACCTAGCGCCTGTTATTTTATAAACACTCACTAGTCATTACAGCCAACCCTAATTAATAGAGACTAATTTTTTCTTTCAATCCAATTCCGCAACCCAATTCCGCAACCCAATTTCAGGGCAGTTCTTGCCTTTATCTACTTGACGCACGGGGCAAGACCTGACCCTCGTGTCCACTCAGAATGAATTATTGATACTTCACGAAGCATTTCAACTGCATCCAAAAGCGACTTTATTTCATCATGAAGGTCACGAAGAGTAATTTCGGCGGCACGCTCAAGATTTAGAAACTTGAAAGTAGCTCCGGCCTTTTCTTTTATTGTTCTCTTGCTAAGCCTACTAGCACTGATGGCTTGGTAAGCAATATTTGCTATTACATCTGAAAAAGTTGCGTCTGGAGAACAGGATACATCTATGTATTCTGAGTCAGAACTCTGATACTGGTTGGCAGCTGTTGCAGCGAGGGAAGATTTACCAACCCCTCTGTCTCCATAGATAAAAATATGGCGCCCAGAAGCATAAAGAGCTTCTTCAATTCTTCTGAGCTCCTTCTCTCTTCCGAATAAATGTTCAATACTATGGATCGGCTGCGCAGGAAAAACTAGCTTTGCCAGCTTCTTTCCAAATGATTGCCGTTCATATCCCTCAATTGCCATTAATCAGTCCTAAAGGTTAACTCTGATGAAAATATAACGCCTAAGCGCACCGGCGGCCTGTCCAGGCCGCCCAAGTGACGCGATTTGTTATGCAAATTGCTTGAATCCGAGATAGGTGTCTATGGCACCCCAGATGAAAATCCCGTATGAAGCGAGCCCCATAAAAATGCAACTCACGTTCAAAACCCAGCCCCAAAATTTGCATCGTTCACTTTGTGAAGAGTAAAGCCACTGGCTCAAATACGTTAAACCTGAGACCAGGCCAATAACGAATACCCCAAAAGTAAAAATCATCAATGAGCCAGAAAAAACCGAAAGCTTGCCTGGATTCTCAGTGGTCAACTTACCTAGGAAAGCCAGGAGGGCAATTGTTGCACCTCCGTTCATCAGCAACGACGTCTTAATGGCGTTTTGCCCCGCAGTTATTACGGACCTAAACATTTCAAGAGCCGACGATTGCTGAGCTTTACGATCCTCTACGTTAGCCTGTAATTGAGCGCGTATCTGCTCCAGTTTAACCGGATCGACCTCCTCCTCTGGGGCATCGATAACCCTATTGAGATAAGCAAGTAGGTCGTCACTCTGA
>NZ_LWEZ01001470.1:0-1503 GCF_001634945.1 Alcanivorax sp. HI0044 | reverse complement strand
CAGCGAGTCCTACAGCTACGCCGCCTGGCAAAGCACCTATGCCATCATGGCGCTAACCATGCTGGTCGGGGCCGTCACCACCCTGATCATTCGCGAACCGGAAAACCACCGGCCCTCCAACGCGCAGTACACCAGCCGCCAGTACCTCAAGTTCCTGACCCTGTTTGTGGCCGGTATCGCCGCCTTTGTGAGCGTCTACGTATTCACTGCCGAGTCCGCCGCCACGCTCCGTCAGACACTCACTGACGCGGTGAATAACGGAGCCTTGTCCGGTCTGGTGGTGGAAACCCTGCGTCTGGCCCTGGCGATAACGCTGGTGGCCGCCCTGATCAAGCTACTCTCCCTGACCCCGCTATATGACAAGCAGCTGGTACAGGAAAGTTATCTCGACCCGGTAAAAGATTTTTTCCAGCGCTATGGCAAACGCCTGGCATTGTTGCTGCTGGTTTTCGTGGGGTTTTATCGCGTTTCCGATATTGTGCTGGGAGTGATTTCCAACGTCTTTTTTGAAGACATGGGCTTCACCAAGAACGAGATTGCCGGCGTGGTAAAAACCTTTGGGCTATTCATGACCATTGCCGGCGGCTTTCTGGGCGGGCTGCTGGCCATGCGTCACGGCGTGATCCGGGTGCTTTACCTGGGGGCGTTCCTGACCGTGGCCACCAACCTGTTGTTCCTGTGGCTGGCCTATGCGGGCCACGACATCCGCATCCTCTATGCGGTGATCTCCGCCGACAACCTCACCGCCGGGCTGGCCAGCGCCGCCTTTGTGGCGTTCCTGTCGCAGCTTACCAATGTCTCCTTCACCGCCGTGCAATACGCCATCTTCAGCTCGCTGATGACGCTGTTACCCAAAACCATCGGCGGCTACTCCGGCAGCATGGTGGACAACCTGGGCTACCCGGGCTTTTTCCTGCTCGCCAGCCTGATGGGCGTACCGGTGCTGGGCCTGATCTACCTGATCCAGCGCCACAGCGCTTTCCGGGACTGAGGTCCAGGCCCGGAACCACGAAAGATCGACCTGTTCACAGTATACTTTTCAATCAATTCACAAACCGGCTATAGTCGAGACTTACAAAAAACAACAAGAAAGCCAATGAACGTCTCCGAACTCGACATACTGGTTGTGGACGATGCCCGTTTTTCCGCCGCCGTGGTCAACCGCACTCTGGCCACCGCCGGCTATACCCGCATCCGTCATGCCCACAGCGCTCACGATGCCCTTGGCCAGCTGGCCGAGAAACCCGCCGACCTGGTCGTGGCAGACTGGTTGATGCCCGGCATGGACGGCCTGGAGCTGACCCGCCGTATCCGCCAGAACGACGAAGCCAACAACCGCTATACCTATGTGCTGCTACTCACCGCCCGCGAAGGGGTGGACGCCCTGCAACAGGCCTTTGATCAGGGCGTGGACGATTTTGTCTCCAAATCTGCCATGACCGAACAGCTGCAACACCGGGTGATGGCCGCAGACCGCATTATCCAGCGCCACAACCGGGTGCA
>NZ_LWEZ01001469.1:0-1057 GCF_001634945.1 Alcanivorax sp. HI0044 | reverse complement strand
GGGTTTGTGACGATTGGCGCAAACGCGGCGAGCCCAATTATCTTGAAGAAATTCTCGATGGTGGCAGCGACCTCAATGCACCGATGCCAGGTATGGAAAGCGCCAGTGAGGGCGGCGATGACGAGAATGATCCGCTTTACGATGAAGCGGTGGCCATCGTCACCGAGTCCCGACGGGCGTCCATTTCCTCTGTGCAGCGGAAACTGAAAATTGGCTATAACCGTGCCGCCCGCCTGGTGGAAGCCATGGAGATGGCAGGGGTGGTCACCGAGGCCGGCAACAATGGCCAGCGCGAAGTCATCGCGCCGCCGCCGGTCAAATAAGGAGTTTGAATGAAGAAGTTGCTGTTGAGCTTGGCGCTGGCGCCTGCTGTCCTGTTGGCCCCTACCGCATGGGCGGGTGCCACCGATGATTTGCTGGATCGCCTGCAAACCCTTAAGTCCATGAAAGGCGAGTTCGAGCAGGTGGTGCTGGATCAGGGCGGCACGCATATGCAGGAAGCCACGGGCCGTTTTCAGGTGGCCCGGGGGAACCAGTTTTACTGGCTCACCGAAACGCCTTATGAGCAGATGGCTGCGTCCGACGGCGAAACCGTCTGGGTTTACGACAAGGACCTGGAGCAGGTGGTGGTACGCCCGCTGAGCCAGGATCTTGGCCAGACCCCGGCCCTGTTGTTTGGTGGCAAGCCTGCCGATGTGGCCAAGGCGTTCAGTATTTCCGAGCGTGATAATCAGGGGGGCGAAGTCACTTACCGGCTTACCCCCAAAGGTCAGGACCCGCTGTTCGATCAGCTGGATGTGACCTTCAAGGGCGACGAGCCCGCGTCCATGCGCTTGCAGGATGCACTGGGCCAGCAGACCGTCATCGACTTCAAGACCCTGACCCTGAACGGCGGCATCGATAGCGGTCTGTTCCACTTCGAGCCGCCTGAAGGCACGGATGTCATTCAGCAACAACAGTAATCGAGGGTAACGGCCGGGATGCTCCGGCCGCAGCCCGGTCACCAGTAGGCGTTTTCCATGAGCGATCTTTTTGCCGCCGATGCCGCCCAGCAGGC
>NZ_LWEZ01001468.1:0-689 GCF_001634945.1 Alcanivorax sp. HI0044 | reverse complement strand
AGACTTCCACATAGCCCTGGATGCCGATATCGAACAGGCCCAGGCCATCGTGGAGGAAATCATCGTCACCAGCCGTTACGCCTACCTGAAAAAACCGGTCACCTTTGCCATTGAAGAAATTGAAGTGGGCTACCGGCTAGCCATTCGCTTGCGCGCCAAGGCCTATGTGCTGGATGTGCATTACGAGAAAGCATTCCAGAGCGATATCGTGGTGCGGGTGTCCAAACGATTTTCTGAGGCGGACGTCAGACGGCCTGCTTAGCCATTGTCGCTGACGCCCCTTTCTGGTTAATTAGCGCTCTCCCAAAATCGTAATCTCTCCCAAGAAAAGGGCACCCATGGCGGCCAACACCACCAATCTGATCAACTTCGTCTTTGATATCGCCAACAAGCTACGTGGCCCTTATCTCCCGGCACAATATCGCAAGGTCATGCTCCCCATGACCGTGCTGCGCCGCCTGGATTGTATTCTCGCGCCTGGCAAAGAGGCTCTACTCAAGGAATACGACAAACTCCAGGCCAAGGGACTTGAAGGCAAGGCTCTACACAAAGCCCTGGCTCGCAAAGCCAGCAAGGATCGTAAACACCCGCTTTACAACATCAGCCCCTACACCTTCGAAAAGCTACTTGCGGACCCGGACAATATCGCCTCCAACCTGGTCAGCTATATCCACGGTTTTTCCAAACCC
>NZ_LWEZ01001467.1:0-752 GCF_001634945.1 Alcanivorax sp. HI0044 | reverse complement strand
GACGAAAAACTGCCCGCCCCGATCAAAAAAGCCATCCTCAACGCACTGTCTGAACGTGACCCAGAGGCAGCAATTTGCGTCAACAGCAAGGGAGACATTGAACCGGACAGCGAACTGCGTGACACCGAGATCGTGCCGCTACCCGCCGATATCACCCTGCCGCTACCCATGGGCTACGACAAGGACGCTGACAACAGTGAACTGCTACCCCTGGTGCACGATCACTGCGAAGATTACCTGGCCAGGGAAGTGCTACCCTTCGTGGACGATGCCTGGATCGACCACAGCAAGACCAAGGTGGGCTACGAAATCCCCATCAACCGGCATTTCTACGTCTACGAGCCCCCGCGCGCCCTGGCAGAGATCGAAAGCGAAATACAAGGGCTGGAAAAGGACATTCTGGCCATGCTCAAGAAGGTGACCACATGAACCAGGGCGAGCTGATTCTCTACCACACGGACGATGGCAAGGCACAAATATTGCTGCGGGCCGAGGGGGATACCGTCTGGTTAACCCAAGCGGAAATCGCCACCCTGTTCGATACCAGCAAGCAGAATGTCAGCCTGCATATTCGTAACATATTGAATGACAAGGAGTTGCCGGAGGATTCAGTTGTCAAGGAATCCTTGACAACTGCCGCCGACGGCAAGAATTACCGGGTAAAATGGTACAGCCTGCCCCTGATTTTGGCCGTGGGCTACCGGGTGCGCTCCCCCCGGGGCACCCAATTCCGCCAGTGGGCCACCGCCCAC
>NZ_LWEZ01001466.1:0-1198 GCF_001634945.1 Alcanivorax sp. HI0044 | reverse complement strand
AGCGTGGATCATTGCTGGCCCGGTTTTGAGCTGCTGGCTCAGCGGCGGGGGCTTCGGCTTTGGGGGCTTCGGCCTCTAGCGCTTTCTCTGCCTGCTTTTCCTCTACCGGTTTGGTCGGCGCTGGCGCCTCAGCCGGTTTGGCCGCTTCTGGCTGAGCTGCCGGAGCGTCTTTGGCGGCTTCCGCTTGAGGAGCGGGTTGCGCTACGTTCTCGGCATCAGCGGTTTTCGGCGCATCAGCCTTGGGCTGCTGCGGCTGGCTTTCGGCAACCGGCTTTTCCTGCGCAGGAGTAGCGGCAGCAGTGTCACTGGTTGTCTGCTGAGCGCTGGCCGGTTTGTCGTCCTCGGCTTTCGGCGCGGCGGTGTTTTGCTCGGCCGGGGCCTGGGCGGCCGGTTGTTGCTCAGCAGCAGGTTGCTGCGGCTGAGCCGGTGCAGCGGTTGGTTCCTGCTTCGGTTCAGCTGCGGCTTGCGGCTTGCTGGCCGTCGGTGGTTGCTCGTTTGTCTGAGCAGCCTTGGCCACTTCTTTTTTAGCCTGATCGTCGGTCTTCGCTTGCGCAGACGGCTCCTGAGCAGGGACCAGCTTGGCGGGCGGGTGACCTTCGTCATCCACGGGCGCGGGCTGTTCGTTGCGTGGACGGGCCGGTTTGGGTGTCTTGTTGCGCTGCGGTTTGTCCGCAGAGGCTTGAGTTACCGCATTCTTGCCGTCGCTATTGTTTTCCCCTTTGCCAGGACGCTGGCGTTCGCGTAGCGGACGATCGTCTTTGGCATCGGTGCGGCGGGGGGCTTTCGGGCCCTTGTCGTTGCCTTTGCTGTCGGCGCTGTCAGCAGCATTGTCCGGCTTGCGGTTGTTACGCGGTTTGCCGCTGTCATTTGCCTTGTTGTCGTTACGACCGTCGCCACGGTTGTCATTGTTGCGGTTGTTGCGACGGTTGTCATTACGGCCACGACGCTCGTTACGGTTACCGTCGTCCTTGTTATCGCTACGGTTATCGTTGCGATTGTCGGAAGCGCGATTGTCTGCCTGGCGGTTGTCGTTCTTGCGGCCGCCATCCTTGTCGTTCTGGCGTTTGTTGCGGTTATTGCGATTGTCGTTATCGCCTGCTTTGCCGCCATCGCGCTTGTTGCGGTTGTCGTTCTTGCCGCGGTTATCGTTGTTGCGGCCGTCATTACGATTGTCGTTGCGGTTGCGGTTGTTGCCACC
>NZ_LWEZ01001465.1:0-730 GCF_001634945.1 Alcanivorax sp. HI0044 | reverse complement strand
CCTTCAGCTACCGCCAGATCAAGGAACAACTGGCTGACGACTGGCCCACCGGCGTCCTTCACTGTGTCCGCCAGGCCATTCTGGCTCAGTGCTGATCCGGACAGGCCACAGTGCGCCGCTGCCAGCGAACTGGGGCAACGCGCTAAAGGCGTTTCAGCTTTCCTCTTCACCGCTGCGTTTGAATGAGCGAGAAAACTGCAGAATCAAAAAGTTGATCAGCGACAGCACCAAGGCAATTTCATAACGACTGTAAGCCACCGAAATACCGATCGCCCCGGTATTCCACAGACTCGCCGCTGTGGCGGTACCGCTCACGTTAGCCCCATCCTTGAGAATCGCCCCACCGCCGATAAAGCCCATGCCGGTAATAATCCCGTACATGACCCGCGCTTCCGCGTCGGACCCGGTGTACACCTGCATTCCCACCAACATATAGCCACAAGCCGCAATGGAAACCAGCGGAAAGGTACGCAAGCCGGCGCCTCGCGCCTTCTGTTCCCGGTTCCAGGCCACCGGCAACGCCAGCACAAAGGCCGCGCCAAGCTGAATCAGGTGGGTCCCCACCTGCGCCCAGTCCAGTTCCTGCATATTGCTCTCCTTGCTTGAGTGGGTACGGGGCTTTGCCCACACCCGCTGACAGTAATCCAGCCCGGCTACCATTGAGACGCATATGTAAGCAAAAGCTTACATCGTCACAACAGAAGCCCGCCGCCCGATCACGCTACCGTTA
>NZ_LWEZ01001464.1:0-790 GCF_001634945.1 Alcanivorax sp. HI0044 | reverse complement strand
GAAATCGGTATCATCCAGGACGCCCTGCTCAGCCAGGCCAACCTGGCGGAAGACACCTTCAGCTACCGCCAGATCAAGGAACAACTGGCTGACGACTGGCCCACCGGCGTCCTTCACTGTGTCCGCCAGGCCATTCTGGCTCAGTGCTGATCCGGACAGGCCACAGTGCGCCGCTGCCAGCGAACTGGGGCAACGCGCTAAAGGCGTTTCAGCTTTCCTCTTCACCGCTGCGTTTGAATGAGCGAGAAAACTGCAGAATCAAAAAGTTGATCAGCGACAGCACCAAGGCAATTTCATAACGACTGTAAGCCACCGAAATACCGATCGCCCCGGTATTCCACAGACTCGCCGCTGTGGCGGTACCGCTCACGTTAGCCCCATCCTTGAGAATCGCCCCACCGCCGATAAAGCCCATGCCGGTAATAATCCCGTACATGACCCGCGCTTCCGCGTCGGACCCGGTGTACACCTGCATTCCCACCAACATATAGCCACAAGCCGCAATGGAAACCAGCGGAAAGGTACGCAAGCCGGCGCCTCGCGCCTTCTGTTCCCGGTTCCAGGCCACCGGCAACGCCAGCACAAAGGCCGCGCCAAGCTGAATCAGGTGGGTCCCCACCTGCGCCCAGTCCAGTTCCTGCATATTGCTCTCCTTGCTTGAGTGGGTACGGGGCTTTGCCCACACCCGCTGACAGTAATCCAGCCCGGCTACCATTGAGACGCATATGTAAGCAAAAGCTTACATCGTCACAACAGAAGCCCGCCGCCCGATCACGCTACCGTTAGTACA
>NZ_LWEZ01001463.1:0-488 GCF_001634945.1 Alcanivorax sp. HI0044 | reverse complement strand
CTCGATTTCCATGAGCAAGGCCCCTACGCCGGGACGGTGCACTTCGATACCGACAAAGTCCTTGTCCGGGTCGGCGGCGGCCATTTGGGCCAGCGACTGGCCCATGCCGTAACCGATCTCGAGCACCCGCGGAGCATCGCGGCCGAAAACGCGTTCGGGATCCAGCGCGCCCTGATCCCGCTCCAGTCCGAAGCGGGGCCACAGGGTATCCAGGGCATTGCGTTGCCCGGCGGTCAGGCGGCCCTCGCGCAGGACAAAGCTGCGCACCTTGCGCATGACCTTGCCGGTTTCCGGGTCTTTATCGTGGTTGATGAAATCGAGCATGGGGCCGGACTACCGTTATGAAAGAGGCGGATGAAAGAGTGACGTTGTAGCAGTGGATTATAACAAAAAGGACCGGCTGACGGTGAGCGCTCCCTCTTCACGCTATCTTGATCGATGATGGGTAAAGTGAGCACAGAGATTCAGCACAACTCTGCCCTGAAGTG
>NZ_LWEZ01001462.1:0-1151 GCF_001634945.1 Alcanivorax sp. HI0044 | reverse complement strand
CAAGTCCCAGACTCCGTGGCCAAGTTTTTCCCCGCGGCGCTCAAACTTGGTTTCCGGGCGCCAGCTCGGGCGCGGCGAGAAGACGCCTGGCCCCGCCACATTGTTGAACCCCTCGGCTGTGTTCATCACTTCCATCATGTGTTCGGAATAGTTTTCCCAGTCCGTGGCCATGTGCAGAATACCGCCGGGTTGCAGTTTGCGTTGTACCAGTGCCACCCAGGCGGGCTGAACGATGCGGCGCTTGTGGTGCTTTTTCTTGTGCCAGGGATCCGGGAAGTACAGCTGCACCCGCGCCAGGCTGTTATCGGGAATGCACAGCTCCAGAATCTCTACCGCGTCGTCACAGTAACTGCGCAGGTTATTCAGGCTGCGCTGCTCGATTTCCATGAGCAAGGCCCCTACGCCGGGACGGTGCACTTCGATACCGACAAAGTCCTTGTCCGGGTCGGCGGCGGCCATTTGGGCCAGCGACTGGCCCATGCCGTAACCGATCTCGAGCACCCGCGGAGCATCGCGGCCGAAAACGCGTTCGGGATCCAGCGCGCCCTGATCCCGCTCCAGTCCGAAGCGGGGCCACAGGGTATCCAGGGCATTGCGTTGCCCGGCGGTCAGGCGGCCCTCGCGCAGGACAAAGCTGCGCACCTTGCGCATGACCTTGCCGGTTTCCGGGTCTTTATCGTGGTTGATGAAATCGAGCATGGGGCCGGACTACCGTTATGAAAGAGGCGGATGAAAGAGTGACGTTGTAGCAGTGGATTATAACAAAAAGGACCGGCTGACGGTGAGCGCTCCCTCTTCACGCTATCTTGATCGATGATGGGTAAAGTGAGCACAGAGATTCAGCACAACTCTGCCCTGAAGTGCACGAGCATCAACGGTCAACACTTCCCCTTGGCGCCAACTCTCCCCCAGAGTGGCGCCGTTTTTTTGCCTGCCGGCAGCGGGCTTGTACTAGCGACTCAGACCATCCAGCGGTGAAGAGGCCGAGGCGTAGGCCTTGCGCGGCATGCGCCCGGCCAGAAAGGCTTCGCGACCGGCTTCGATGGCTTTCTTCATGGCGGAGGCCATCAGTACCGGTTTTTGGGCGTGGGCCACGGCTGAATTGAGAAGCACGCCGTCACAGCCCATTTCCATGGCCAGCGCCGCATCCG
>NZ_LWEZ01001461.1:0-35330 GCF_001634945.1 Alcanivorax sp. HI0044 | reverse complement strand
CCTCTTATTGTCATCAACACGAAAGTGACTCCGATTGACAGCTTGCTGAGCGTTTTGCCAACACTCTATTAGCCATAGGTCGAAGGTGATTAAACACCAGAGGCTCGACGCACAATGCCTGACAAGGAAAACCTGAGTAATGACAAGGTTTCTGCCTACTGAATACCGCACGATGCCCGCATCGCTTCCCACAGAAGCGGGATAAACCTGAAGTCATGCCTTGGCGGTTTTCCTTGTTGCCTGGAGCGGGTTGTATGTTGCACCTCTAATACCAAGGTCTAATTCAGCCCGCCCCCCTGTTTTTGCACACTCTTGGCATTCATTTCTGCTCCACTTTTCTGGTGAGCACTTTTCGAGTGAGGGAAGTCCCATGGAAACGGGCCTGCGTATGCCGGTTAAAGAGGCATTAAAAGACCGCTGCTGGATTGACGGCAATGATTACCATGCGTTGTACCAACAGAGCCTGGATGACAGCGTTGGCTTCTGGCGCCGACAGGCACAGCGGATCGACTGGCAGCACTTCCCCCAACAGATTCGCGACACCCATTTCAGCCCCGCTGATCTGCACATTCGCTGGTTTCATGATGGTGAGCTGAATGCCGCAGAAAACTGTATAGATCGCCACCTGGCCACCAACAGAGACGGCATAGCACTACTGTGGGAACCGGACTCTCCGGACCAGGATCGCCGGCAGATCACCTATCAGCAGTTACACCAACATGTCGGCAAGCTGGCCAACACCCTCAAACAGCAGGGCATTGGCAAAGGTGACCGGGTGATGATTTACATGCCCATGATTCCCGAAGCGGTATTCGCCATGCTCGCCTGCGCCCGCATCGGCGCCATTCATTCGGTGGTGTTCGCCGGCTTTTCTCCGGACGCCCTGGCGGGCCGCATCGCCGATTGCGGTGCCAAAATGGTGATCACCGCAGACGGCGGGCGTCGCGGCGGCAAGATCGTACCGCTAAAAGATAACGTGGATGCGGCCCTGGAACAGGCCGGCACCGACAGCGTCGACAAGGTACTGGTGGTCAACCATGTGGGCTGCGATAGCCACTGGTTTGCGCAACGGGATCTGGATTTTCATGAACAGCTGGCACGCAGTGACGTCGACTGCCCTGCCGAGCCCATGAATGCGGAAGATCCGTTATTCATCCTCTATACCTCCGGCTCCACCGGCCAGCCAAAAGGTGTGCTGCACACCACCGGCGGCTATATGGTCTATGCCTCATTAACCCACCAGCTGGCCTTCGATTATCACCCGGGACAAGTGTACTGGTGCACCGCGGATGTGGGCTGGATTACCGGCCATACCTATCTGGTCTATGGTCCGCTTGCCAACGGCGCCACCTGCGTCATGTTCGAAGGGGTACCCAACTACCCGGACGATCAGCGAGTCGGTGAGATTATTGACCGCTACAATATCGACATTCTTTATACCGCTCCCACCGCCATCCGCGCACTGATGGCCGGCGGCGAGCATTGCTGTGCCAACAGCCGGCGCGACAGTCTGCGCATCCTGGCCACAGCCGGGGAACCCATCAACCCGGCCGCCTGGCACTGGTTCCACGACCAGCTGGGTAACGGCCAGGCGGCTGTGGTCGACACCTGGTGGCAGACAGAAACCGGCGGCATCATGATCTGCCCTCTGCCCGGTGCCATTGAAGCCAAACCCGGTGCTGCCACCTTGCCCTTTTTCGGTGTCCAGCCGGCACTGGTGGATAACGACGGCAAGCTGCTGCACGGCGCTGCAGAGGGCAACCTGGTCATCGCCGATAGCTGGCCCGGCCAGGCCCGCACCTTGTGGGGCGATCACCCGCGTTTTGTGCAAACCTACTTCACCAGCTTCCCCGGTTATTACTGCACCGGTGACGGAGCACGCCGTGACGAAGACGGCTACTACTGGATTACCGGGCGCGTGGACGATGTCATCAATGTGTCCGGCCACCGCATGGGCACCGCGGAAGTGGAAAGCGCCCTGGTCTCACACCCCAAGGTGTGCGAAGCCGCCGTCGTCGGTTATCCCCATAACATCAAGGGCCAGGGCATTTATGTCTATGTGACCCTGAATGATGGCGAGCACACCAGCGATGCCCTGCATGACGAATTACGCCAGTGGGTGCGCCGGGAAATCGGCCCCATCGCCACTCCCGATCTGATTCACTTTACCCACGGACTACCGAAAACCCGGTCCGGCAAAATCATGCGCCGTATTTTGCGCAAGGTGGCGGCCAACGAACACGACAGCCTGGGCGACATCTCCACCTTGGCTGACCCGGCAGTGGTCGCCAACCTGGTCGAGACACGGCTGAACCGTTGATACAGACGTCACTTGAAACCGCATACGCTGATGAAACATGGATGTTTTCTGTGTTTCCTTTCCACATGCTGCCCTCCCCGGGCAGCATCTTTTTTTCATTCCCATCTTTTTTTGGGCTCTTTGCACGCAACATGCTTAAATCAGAGTCATGACAACCATACTGATTGCCGATGATCACCCCCTGTTCCGTGCGGCCCTGATACAGGCTGTAGAGGCCAGTTTTCCCGGCGCCACCATCCACGAAGCCGACTCGCTCGCCACCCTGGAGGTACTGGGCCAGCAAGCCATCCCCTTCGATGTCATTCTTCTGGATTTACACATGCCCGGCACCCACGGTTTTTCGGGGCTGGTGTACCTTCGCGAGCAATACCGGAAAGTCCCGGTGGTGGTAATTTCAGCCACCGAAGATGTGGACGTGATACAGCGGGCCATTCACTTTGGTGCCGACGGCTTTATTCCCAAATCCACTTCCGTGGACACCATGACCGATGCCATGCGCAAGATCATGGACGGCGAACGCTGGCTACCGGAAAAAGCCCGCCGCGCCATGCCCCCGACCCTGCCCGACCACTCCGCCATGAGCGAGCGCATTGCCAGCCTGACCCCGCAGCAATTCCGGGTGATGGGCATGCTGATGGAAGGCATGCAGAACAAGGTAATCGCCTACGAACTGGATGTGTCGGAAGCCACGGTGAAAGCCCACATGACGGCCATTTTTCGCAAGCTGGGCGTACGCAACCGCACCCAGGCGGTACTGGCCCTCAAGGACCTGGCCATCGAGCCTCCCGGCCTGGACTAACCCGCAAGAGCTTGATGGAGAGCGACTTGCTGCAGAAGTGTTGGGGGCGCGCCAGGCCAGAGTGTCGAGTTGCGAGAAACGAGTTTCGAAATACAAACCGTAACCAGAGGGAAAGCCCGGTGATTTTCGCTTCTCGCTTCTCGCTTCTCGTTTCTCGTTACTTGAAACTGAGGCTATCGCTTCACCAGCGACGCTCCTGCCGCGATAAAATAACTATCCGGGTCGAAATTTCCCAATTCCATCAAACGGCTGCCCGCAGCTTACAAAAGCCCTTCCAGCGTTCGCTGCAGGATGGCTTCGGAAATCGGTTTTTGCAGGAAGCCTACACCTTGCTCTTCAGCTCTGGCGCGCACTTCCGGGCGTCGGTCTGCGGTCATCAGTACGGCAGGAATGACGTCTTCCCAGCAATGATCCAGCGCTTCAATCACGTCAAACCCGTCTTCATGATCCAGCTGAAAATCCACCAGCAATACATCCGGCACCCAGCTTTGTGCCGCTTTCTCCCGTGCTTCCTGCAGGCCGCTGGCCGCGACCACCTCGCAACCCAGGGTTTGCAGGGCCGCCACCAGGCTCGCCAGCAGCGCGGAATCATTATCCACACAGAAAACGCGCACGCCCTGGATATCCCGACGCTCGCGCAACGGCTCATTCTGCAGCAATGGCGGCACATCCCCTGTGGACAGCGGCAGCGTTACGCTGAAAACGGTGCCTTTATCCGGCCAGGAGCGGACGGTTAAGGCATGGCCCAACAAACGACAAATCCGGTCGGCAATGGCCAGCCCCAACCCCAGACCTTTTACCTCACGATTATGCAGCTGAGGCAGACGATGGAACTCCCGGAAGATCTGTTCATGCTGATCACCGGGAATCCCCGGCCCGGTATCCCACACATCAATGCGCACGGCATTGTGCAGCCGGCGCGCACCGAACAGGATGCGCCCTGAATCCGTATACCGAACCGCATTGGACAGCAGGTTCTGCAATACCCGTCGCAACAATACTTCATCGCTGTCCACCACCGCACTGCATGACACCGCTCGCAACGTCAGCCCTTGCGCGCTGGCCAGCGCAGAAAACTCCTGACCCAGCGGCGTCATCAATGACGACAAACGCAAGGGATGGATGTGCGTCGCCATGGTGCCGGTATCCAGTTTGCTGATTTCCAGTAACGCAGAGATAATTTGTTCCGCTGCTTGCAGGGAACTGTCGATATGTCCGAGCACCTGTACCTCATGGTCGAACTGGCCCTTTTCCTGGTTACGCAACTGCTGACGCAACGATGAAGCAAACAACTGCGCGGCATTCAAAGGCTGCATCAGGTCATGGCCAGCGGCCGCCAGGAAACGGGTTTTCCCTTCATTGGCCTGTGCCAGTTTGGCATTCAGCTCCGACAGTTTCCGGGTACGCTCCGAGACCATCTGCTCCAGATTTTCATTGATCTGGCGAAGTGCTTTTTCATCGTGTTTGCGTTCGGTGATGTCCATATACGTACTGACAAAACCGCCGCCCACCATAGGCGTGCCACGCACCTCCACCACGATGCCATTGGGCAGTTCCCGCTCGAACTGATGCGCATACCCTTCGCGTAATAATTGCACCCGCCGCGTCACGTTTTCTTCCATATTTTCGCCGTCGTAATAACCCCGTTCGGCGTTATAGCGATACACATCGGCGATGGAGCGCCCCAACCGAATCAACCCGTCCGGATAATCAAACAGCTTTACGTAGGCCTGATTCCAGGCCACCACCTGCATATCCCGGTCCACCACGCAGATGCCCTGGCTAATGGTTTCAATGGTGGTGCGCAGCAACTGATGGTTGAACTGAATCAGCTCGGAGGCTTCGTCCATCATCCGCACCACATCATCGTGGCGGCCATTCTGTTTGCGCAGCAACGAACTCATCACAATGCGTGCGGTGGAGGCCCCCATGGTGCCCGCCAGCAGCCGCTCCACATATCGCACCAGATGCAGGGGCGCCGGCAATTCCAATTCTTCCGACACCCCACGCCGGCGCATGTAATCGAAGAACAAAGGTTCCGCCCGTGGATGTCCCAACCCGCGCTTGCAGACTTCCAGCAATTCGATGGTGGTAATGGAGGGGTGCCCCATACCTTCGCGCCACCAGTCCGTGGGCATATCCACAAACCGGGCGGCCTGGGTTTCATCCAGGGCATCATGGTTGGCCCGGCGGGAATAGTAGATAAACGCGGCCAGATTCACGGACACCGACCAGAACACACCATGGGTTAGAGGCTCCAGCCCTTCGATGCCGAACATGGCATGGGGACGTAGCAGGCCCAGGCCGAACAGCCCCTGGGTATTGAGCACGGTCACCCACTCCACGGGCAGAATCACCGGCGCCAGCAGGCAGTAAAACCACACCACAAACCCCAGCGCCAGGCCGATGAACGCCCCCTGCTTATGGCCATTGCGCCAGTACAGGGCACCGATCAGTGATGGCGCGAACTGGGCCACGGCGGCAAACGACAGCAGCCCGATACTGGCAAGGCCGTCGAACCGGTCGATCAGCGTATGGAAGGCAAACGCCAGCCCCAGCAACACCAGAATGCTGGCCCGGCGCAGAAAGCGCAGTTGCGTGCTGAGATCCGGCAGCTGATCCTTTTCATTGAGCCGCGACTGCAACCACATGGGCAGCAGCACTTCGTTGGTCAACATAATGGCCAGCGCCATGGTGGAGACAATCACCATGCCAGTGGCCGCCGCAATCCCGCCAATAAACGACAGCATCAGCATGCCGTGATTGGCCTGGGCCATGGGCAACGACAACATGTAAGTGTCTGCATGACCGATCAGGTAGGGCTGGGTAATCACGCCGGCAATCACGATCGGCAGAACAAAAATCGCAAACAGCGCCAGGTAAAACGGAAACAACCAGCGCGTGGTGCGCAAATGGCGCAGGTCATTGTTTTCTACCACACCGGCATGGAACTGACGGGGCAGACAGAGAATCGCCACCATGGAAAGCAATAATGAAGTGACGAAACTTTGCGAAAACAGGGTCGGTTCAAAACTCTGCATGACATCGCTGCGCTCGCTCAGCTGCTGCCACATATCCACCGGGCCATCAAAAATGGCATACAGGCAATACAAGCCCAGCCCGACAAACGCCACCACCTTGATAAAGGATTCAAAACTCACCGCCAGCATCAAGCCGGATTGGTGCTCGGTGGTATCGATATGCCGGGTACCGAACAGCAAGGTGAAAATAGCCATCAGTGCAGCGACCACCAGTGCCGTATCCACCTGGCCCGGCGCAGATTCCTCCAGCACATAATCAAACGACAGGGTGACGGCTTTTAGCTGTAAGGCGATGTAGGGCAACACCCCGACAATGGCCACCAGGGTGACCAGCACAGCCAGGCGCCGGGACTTCCCGTAGCGGGCGGCCAGGAAATCGGCAATGGAGGTAATGTGTTGCTGCTGGGCCACCGACACCATCTTGTAGATCAGTGAACCGCCCAGTAAGACGGTAATGATCGGCCCCAGATAAATAGGCAGGTAGTTCCAGCCGTTCTGGGCCGCTTCACCAACCGCGCCGTAGAACGTCCAGGAAGTGCAATAAACCCCCAACCCCAGGCTGTACACCCAGGCATTGTGGAAGGTCTTGCGGCCCTGTCGGGCAGCCCGATCGCCCCACCAGGCGATAACAAACAACACCAACACATAAGCCAGCGCCAACGCACCCAATTGCCACAGTGAAAACACCGCCTCTCCCCGTTGGTTAAAGCAAATCAGGAATCGCTTATCGTGCGTTTACCTGTTGCGTGGAGCATGCTGCCTGTTACGACTCCTGTTGAGCTTATAGCAGCGCCTGGACAAAGCGTAGCACCACGGCTACCAGTAAAAGGGCAATGCCACCGCGTTGCAGTTTGAACTCCACCACATTGAGTGCCATGGTCCGTCGCCAGAACATCACCAGCCCCTGACCATCACCGGTCCGGCGCCAGTAGCGAAAATAGGCGTACAGAACCAGGCAGAGGCCCACTATCAGCGCTATTTTTTCTGCATAGAACATCAGCTCTTCCTTCCTTTTTCACAGCCGCCAGCGGCTTAATTTAATGTGGATTTCTGCAGCTGCAGGTACATCAGCGCACTGGTCACCGCATCTCCCCGGGCGGTGTGACGTTCCATCACCGGCACCTGCAAGGCGCTGGCCATGGCATCAAAGCGCAGGTCGGGAGTCACGTCCGGCTGCCAGTAGCGCATTTTCTTTTGATACAGTGCAGATAACTCGATGATGTCATTGGGTAAATCAAACCCCATTAGCGGGCGCAAATACCGATTGATCATGGCCACATCAAAAGCCACACACCAGCCCACCAGCGGTCGGTTGCCAACCAGTGCCAGCAGGGCATCCAGCGCATCACGCACACTTTCACCGCCTTCCAGATCCACCGGCCGCAACCGGTGAATGCGGATCGTGTCCTCCTTGAGGCTTTCCGGTGGCATCAGTTTCACATCCAGGCTCTGGCTGCTCAGCACCCGCCCATCTTTTATGACCACCGCGGCAATAGACACCAATTCAGCGGTGCGACTGTCCAGCCCGGTGGTTTCGCAATCAATGGCCACTACCTGATCGCCGTCATAGGGAGCAAACAGGTGCGCATAGGGGCCCTGCCCATGGCGGCACCGGTCACGGAATCGGCGCCATTTGCAACCGGGCCACTGCGACAACATGCTTTTCCAGCTCCAGTCACGGTTCATGTTCAATATTCCAAGTGGAAACGGCGCGACAAACGTTGCTTGAACTCGCTGACCAGATGCAACGCATCCCGCAGCAAATCCCTTTCCAGCGAAGATAGCTGCTGAACCACGATATGATTGTCCTCCACTGTTTCGTCTTCGCCCTGCAATTTGGCCAGTTGCCGGGACAACCGCAGCTCACTGAACAATTCCATGGCCTCCCCCAGGTCTTCAGCAAAGCCGGGCTCCATGGCGCCGGCGGCCACCAGCTTATCCAGACGCGCCAGGGTCGAGGTTTCCCGAATCCGGCACTGCAACGCCATGGCTCGCACGCCATGCACCAACGGGAACAGGGCGCCTTTTTTGATATCAATGCCATGCTGGGGCTTCTTCAGCGAGCCGAACAGGTTCAGCGGCGTGGCAAACTGCAGGACCGGGCGGGCAAAGTGGGCCATCAGTAATTGATCATCACTGCACCGTGAAAACAGGGTATCGCGCACGGTTTCCAGCAGCCCGGGATCACCGGCGACGGCGTGTGCATCGGTAAGGATTGTCAGGTTCAGCAGACCTTTCCCGCCAGGATCCCCGGCCCATTCCTGCACGCGCTGCTGCCAACGCGACACCGGCCCGGTCCACTGCGGATTGGAGACCATTACGTTCCCCGGGCAGGGCGGATAACCCAACGACAGCAGGGTGCGGGTAAAGCGCTGCATATCCTGATCACAGCCTGACCACTGCTGGTGCTCGCCCAAAATCAGGCCGTTATCCTGATCCGTCTTCAGTATCTGCTCACCACGCCCTTCGCTGCCCATCACCATCAGGCAGGCCCGCTGCTGGTCGGCGGGCACCACCATTTCATAGGCCTTGCTCATCAAGCGGCCGTTGAGCGCAGCCAGCAAATCCATGGCGAACCGCATTTTTACCCCCTGGGCCATCAGCGTATCCACCAGATCGGGCAGGCGGGCGCTGGCCAGTTGCAACGCCTCCAGCGTATCCGCTTTCTCAATTTCCAGCCCCACCACATAGGAGCGACTGGAAAAGAAGCTGAGCACATCGGTGAGCTCCACCACCCCCACAGCAACGCCCTTTTCCATGACCACCACCCGCGCCACCTTGTGCCGGGTCATCCGGGTCAAGGCCGCGAACAGGTAATCGCCCGGACCGGCGGTAACCAGCTCCGTTTCCGCCACCTCAGCCAAACGGGTATCCGGCGATTGATTGCTCATCACCAGCGCGGTCAGCAGATCGGTCTTGGTGACAATGGCGTAATGCTGTTGATGCTCAATCAGCACGCTGTCCACACCGTGCTGTTTCAAGGCAGACACAGCATCCCGTACGGTGGCCTGTTTCGGCATGATCAGGGGCGCGCGCATGCATTCTTCAACCCTGGCCAGCATGAAACCCGCCAGGGTCACGCCCCCTTCCCGGCGCTCTGCCAGGCGCTGGTTTTTCTCCGCCAGCCGCTGGCTGAAATAACGGCCGAACTCCACTTCGCTTTCACACAGCTCGCGAAACAGTCCTGCCGGGATCAGGTAGCACAGTGTCTGCTGCTCGGCACGAAACCGGTAACGGCTTTGCCCATTCAGTACACTAATCGCCCCGAATAAATCGCCGGCGGCATAAACCCCCACCTGGCGACGGCCATCCGGCGCGTTCACGTCCAGCTCTGCCACGCTGCCCTTGTGCACGAGAAAGACAGAATCGCTGGTACTGGCCGCGTCGAGAATAATGTCATCCGGCTCGTAATAGGCCAGATCGGTTCCTTCTTGCAAACGGCGGCGACCGGCTTCGCCAAGCTGGCTGAACGGATACTGATTCAGTTCCTGTTCGATCATTCGGTTAACTCCGCCATTGCGTCTTTGCTGTCATTATTAAACGCAAAAACCGGTACGGGGAAAGCCCCGCACCGGTTCCTGTGTTACCCGTGCTCAGTGTGCAGACGCTTCACCGGCACCTCGCGGAATACGGATGTCTTCCACAATGTGCTGGATATGCTCAGGAGGCGGCGCGGTCACTCGCGATACCGCGAAGGCCACAGCAAAGTTGAGAATCATCCCGAACGTTCCGATACCTTCAGGCGACACGCCCAGCAACCAGTGTTCTGCATTGTTCAGCTCTGGCGAGACAAATTTGAAGAACACGATGTAGCTGAAGGTGAAGATCAGCCCAACCAGCATGCCGGCAATCGCCCCTTCCTTGTTCATGCGCTTGTAGAAAATGCCCATGAGGATCACCGGGAAGAAGCTGGCAGCGGCAAGGCCAAAGGCAAATGCCACCACCTGGGCCACAAAGCCGGGCGGATTGATGCCAAAGTAACCGGCAATGACAATCGCCACCACCGCCGCTCCCCGAGCCGCCAACAACTCCTGTTTCTCATTGATGCCCGGCATCAGGGTTTTCTTTAGCAGGTCATGGGAGATGGCACTGGATATCACCAGCAACAGCCCCGCTGCCGTGGACAGTGCTGCCGCCACCCCACCGGCCGCCACCAGGGCGATCACCCAGGCAGGCAGATTGCCGATTTCCGGGTTAGCCAACACGATGATGTCGCGGTCGATATACACTTCCGAGGCGTTATCCGTGGGGGCATTGGTCAACACCCGCTCCCCATAGCTGCCCTTGGTTTCTTCACGGCTGCCGGCATAGGTCGGCTTGCCTTCGAAGGGTGCTCCGGCGCGCATCTGCACGGCACCGTCACCGTTCTTGTCCACCCAGCCGATCAACCCGGAGTTTTCCCAGTTATAGAACCATTCCGGCAGTTCGGTGTATTGGGTTTCGTTCACGGTGTCGATCAAGTTGAGCCGTGCGAATGCGCCCACCGCCGGTGCAGAGGTGTACAGCAAGGCGATAAAGAACAACGCCCAGCCGGCACTGATACGGGCATCTTTCACCCGGGGTACGGTAAAGAAACGCACGATCACGTGGGGCAGGCCCGCAGTACCGCACATCAATGCCGCAGCAATAAAGAACACATCAATGGTGGATTTTGAGCCTTCTGTGTATTCGGTAAAGCCCAGATCGGTCACTACCTGGTCCAGTTTGTGCAGCAGATACACCCCGCTGTCACCACCGGCTGCATCCAGTACCGTGCCACCAAAACCGGTTTGTGGAAGAACATGCCCGGTCATCATGATGGACAGGAAAACCGCCGGCACCAGGAAGGCAAAGATCAGCACGCAATACTGCGCTACCTGGGTGTAGGTAATCCCTTTCATGCCACCAAGCACAGCGTAGAAAAACACGATGGCCATACCGATCACTACACCGGTATTCACATTCACTTCCAGGAAGCGGGCAAACACGATGCCGGTACCGCGCATCTGCCCGGCCACATAGGTAAAGGACACGAAGATTACGCAGATCACCGCTACCGTTCTTGCCACGTTGGAGTAATAGCGATCACCAATGAAATCCGGCACCGTAAACTTGCCGAACTTGCGCAGGTAAGGTGCCAATAACATGGCCAGTAGTACATAGCCCCCGGTCCACCCCATCAGGTACACCGACGCATCGTAACCGGAGTAGGCAATAATCCCGGCCATGGAAATAAACGAGGCTGCCGACATCCAGTCGGCTGCGGTGGCGGCGCCGTTCGCTATCGGGGAAACCCCGCCACCGGCCACGTAAAAATCTTTGGTCGACCCGGCCCGTGACCAGATCGCAATCCCGATGTAGAGCGCAAACGAACCGCCTACAAAGAGATAAGTGAGTGTCTGAATATCCATAGGATGTCTCTCTTTATCGGACTCTTTATCTGCTTTTCAGCGGTTAGTCTTCGTGGACGTCAAATTTACGGTCCAGCTTGTTCATGGAGTGCGCGTACATGACGATCAGCACCAGGAACACGTAGATGGCTCCCTGTTGCGCAAACCAGAAGCCCAGCTTGAAACCGAAGAATTGGATTTGATTGAGTTCATCCACCAGCAAAATGCCGCAGCCATAGGAGACAGCGAACCAGACAGCCAGGTAGGTCAAAATCAATCGCAGGTTAGCGGCCCAGTAGGCGCGGGCGTTTTCTTCTTTCATTACTCGTCCCTCTGCGTCATCAGGAAATCAGGCCACCCCCTTTTCAGGCAGACAAGGGATAGGCTCGAGCTCCAGACTAGCCAAAGGGCCATGGCAACACAGTATGACTTTAGTCGAAGCCGGGACGGGTTCAGGCTCTGACGGGCCAGCGCTATCCATGCCGGCAAAATCCGCTCCCGACCTGTGCAGCTGCGTAATTTCCGTTAAACTGGCAGGTCTTGGCCTGTGCGACACCACTACGCAGGCAGGGATTGACGCGTCGTCGAAAAGAACAACCATGGATAGACAATGAAAATAGCGCGATGGATTTCCAGCGCTTTGCTGCTTGTGATCTTGTGCGGCGTATTGCTGCTGACCTTTACCCCCAGCCTGGAACGCTGGCCCATCGCCTCGCCGCAACCGGCTCCCGCTCCGGGGCAGGTGACGCTGACCTACCTGGGCACCAGCACCATCCTGATCAGCGATGGCAGCACCCATTTGCTCACCGACGGCTATTTTTCCCGGGTATCCATTCCCCAACTGCTGTTTACCCGACTAAAGCCCGATGAGCAGCGCATTGATCAGGCCTTGGAACAGGCCGGGATTACCTCGCTGGACGCATTACTGGTGCTGCACTCCCATTTCGACCACGCCATGGATGTGGCCGTGGTGGCACAGAAAACCGGGGCACAACTGCTGGGCTCCACCTCCACCGCCATGGTGGGCCGCGGCGGGGAACTACCGGAATCGCGAATCACCACGATTGAAACGCATCATCCCTATCAATTTGGTCAATTCACCGTGCGGTTCGTCCCTGCCAGCCATGTGCCACTACCCGCCGCCGTGGAGGCGATGACCGGCAAGGGCGACATTCCAGCACCGGTGGTTCCCCCTGCACGGGTAGGTGCCTGGGAAGAGGGCCAAAGTTATGGTGTGGTTATCAGCCACCCCAACGGGTCCGTGTTGATTCAGGGAAGTTCAGGGGCAGCCCCCGGCGCACTGGATGCCTACCAGGCCGACTATGCACTGCTGGCCAGCGCCAGCCTGGGCAAACAATCTGACCACTATCAGCAGTCATTCATGGAGGAAACCGCCAAGGCGGTGGGCGCACACACCGTGATACCGGTGCACTGGGATGATTTTTTCAGTGAACTCACGCCTGACGTGAAGCCTCTCCCCTGGGGGCTGGACAATATGCATGACTCGTTTCATGCGCTGGCGGATCGGCACGAAGGCGACTTCCTTGTCTTGCCACCCTTTCAACGCTTTACGTTAAAGGCACAAAGTCAGCCAGAATCCGGGCAATAACCTCGGGCCGGGTTTCGCGTTTCAGCTGCTCAAGCAATTGCGCCGCCTGGGGCCAGCGCCGGCGCAGGTAACTCAACCACTGTTTTATGCGTCCGGCCAATTGCGCATCAGTGCCGGTACCCGCCACATCCACCCAAAACTGCTGCAGTATCGGCAAGATAGCATTCCAGTCAGACTCCGCGCCATGACGCAACACGGAGACCAGACGGGGGTCGGCCACAGCGCCGCGCCCGAGCATGAGATCCTCACAACCACTTTCCAGGCGGGCGCGGGCCGCATCGTCCGCAGTCCAGATCTCACCATTGGCGATCACCGGAATCGATACCACCTCACGGATGTGCCCGATACGATCCCAGAAGGCCGGCGGTTTATACCCCTGGCGCTTGGTGCGCCCGTGTACCGTCAGCCAGGCAGCACCGGCTTCCACCACCGCCCGTGCATTATCCAGCGCCCGGCCATCATCTTCATTCCCCAGGCGCATTTTCACGGACACGGGCACATTGGCCGGCACGGCCTCACGTACCGCCGCCGTCACCGCATGCACCACCTCTGGCTCATCAAGCAACACGGCACCACCACGATGGCGGTTCACGGTTTTCGCCGGGCAACCAAAGTTCAAATCAATCGCCGGCGCCCCAAGTGACACTGCACGTACCGCATTTTCCGCCATGCAGTCAGGCTCGGAGCCCAGCAGCTGAAGATGCACAGGCGTGCCCGCCCGGGTGCGCGCGCCAAGCTTTAACTCGGGGCACCAGCGATAAAACACCTTCGGCGGCAACAGCAGCCCGCTGACACGGACAAACTCACTGACACACCAATCGTAGTCGCCCACATCCGTTAATGCCTGGCGAACCCAAAAATCCGCCAGGCCCTCCATGGGGGCCAAAATCAATTTCATGGCGCGCATTCTAGGCTACTGCAACGTTGCCGAATACGAGTAATTGCGGGCAAAAATCCATTCAACCTTTCTCCTTCTCCACCACGAACCACACCACAAAACATCCGGCTTTTCTTGCAATAACGGTGTTCATTTGCCACGGTAAATAACAATTTGCGCAAGAATGGACGCTACTCGGGGGCACTCGCACGCCGGAAAATCGGTAGCTGGCGCCCCTGGCAACGTGAGGGAACGCAATGAAAAAAGCATCATTCGCGAGCGCCATCGACACGGCATCACCATGTTTTTTCCTGCATGGTTAACGCCGCCAACGCCTTATCGGGAAGGCGCAAGAGGGTACACTGCCGAGAAAGTCTGTCACCTTTTCTCCGGGTTACCGAGTGTTCCATCTCCACGCACCCACCGTCAGTTGCGTGCGTTTTTCTTTCCCTTATTGCGTCGTGGGCGCTGCGCGACACGCTGCCGAAACCCAAACGCGATTACGCAATATTTCGCCTTACACCACCCCACAACTCATAGGCCTGTCGCCTGCCCCGCGCCAGGCCGCACGTTTTTTGCGATAAAAATGAGGGAGAGAAACTGATGAAACAGCAACGTATTTTGCCATTATCGACAGCCCTGCTGGCCGGCTTTGCCGCCCTGCCTGCCCAGGCAGATCTGGAGGTGACGCCCTACGGCTCCCTGCGCATCCAGACAGAAGCCGTTTCTGTCGATCAGGCGCAACCCGGCGAAGACGATTCCTACACCGGGCTTCGGGATGCGTACTCCCGACTGGGTGTCACCGCCAAATATAATGACTTCGAGCATTTCAACATTACCGGCACGGTGGAATTCCCGATTAATTCCGCACGCCTGCAAGCGGAAGACCCGACCTTTTTCCAGGAAAGTTATAAAGGCAACAACAAGCCGCGGGTCGCCGACATTACCGTCGCCCACGACCGCTTTGGTAGCGTGCGCGTCGGTACCCAGTGGCTGGCGTACTACAACAACGTGGCCTACCCGCTGGATTTCTTCAGTTCTTTCTATTCTGGCTACGCCACCCAGGCCACCTTTCGCCGCGACGCGCTCACCTACACCACCCCCAGCATGGGCGGCTTCACGGCCACCGTTTCCGGTGTCGATCTGACGGATCAGCAGGGCACCAGCTATCTGGATACCATGCAGTACGCGCTGTCCTATGCGGTAACCGACTCGCTGGCCTTTGGTATCGGCTACCAGGACAGTGAGCAGGACTCCGCCAAGCATGCCGATCAGGCGGGCATCTCCGCAGCCTGGTCCCCCGGCAACTGGCGCTTCGCCGCCAAGGTGGAACAGCTGCTGACCAACGATGACACCGTCCAGGACGATGACCCGGTGACCTATAACCTGATGGGCTCCTACAGCTGGAACAAGTACACCCTGCGCGCCATGGTCGCCCATGGTGAAGAAACCGATGAAGGTGATGCCTTCTTCCAGGGGGATTCTGCCCAGGTCGGGCTGGACTACCGCCACACCGAAAACCTGAAGTTCTTTGCGGAATACTTCTACGAGGAACTGGGCTACGCCATCTACACCCCCAACTCCGAGAGCTTCAACCCGCTGGCGGGCTACCAGGTGGAAAGCGATGGCCAGGTCTTCACGGTGGGCATGCGGTTTGATTTTTAAGAGCCGCTGGCACCCATCACGCTGCACGCAACAACGCGGTTTAGTGTGATGCGTACCGGAAACCCAACAGGCCGCGCTCGAAACCTCGGCGCGGCCTGTTGGGTTTTACCTGGAAAAAATTCCCATGACTTCTACAGCATGATGCGTGTTGCGCGCACCATGAAGCTTGCTTGATCAGAATCCCCGCCGGTTGACGCAAGCGAAACGCCATAGCTTAGGAGATCAGAGGAAGAAGCAGCCTGCGAGCTCCGGCGGGCCTTTCAATATAATCAGCCACCACGATCGGGTGGAAGCCCCTGTTTAGAACCATTTGGAATCAATCTTCCGGCCCTCTTTTCCCCGCCTGCCTTACCCTATTTATATCAATCACTTAGAATAGATCAAATCAGCTGAACGGTTACCCTGGCCCGGTTTGACCACCACAGCCAGCCCGCAACCTGGAATTGATTCACCACAGCCGCTGCATTACTGTTGCCGCCAGCACAGCCCACTGCAGGGGCAGAGACAGCAAAGACGGGGTCCCGGTGATGGATCCGAGGAGACGCTCATGGCAAAAAACGCAGCCCCCGCGCTGGAAACCTCGCTGGATAGCCTGGAAACCCTGGTGGAACGGATGGAATCCGGTGAGTTGACCCTGGAAGACTCCCTGAAAGCTTTCGAGGAAGGCGTACGCCTGTCCCGGGAGTGCCAGCAAGCTCTGCAGCAGGCGGAACAAAAAGTCCGCATCCTGCTGGAACAGAGCACCGCAGCCGATCCTGAGCCCTTTACCGGTGGTGATAATGAACAGTGAGACGGCGAGCGAATTCGCTGCACTGGACCAACTGACCGACACTGCCAAGGCCCGCCTGGAGCTGGCCCTGGACCACTACCTGCCCACCCAGAGCGCCGCCTCCCGGCTCAGCCAGGCCATGCGCTACGCCGCCCTCAGCGGCGGTAAACGCATTCGCCCTCTACTGGTCTACGGCGCCACCCAGCTGGCAGGCGCGAGTCCGGCCCAGGCCGACGTGCCCGCCGTGGCAGTGGAACTGATCCATGCCTACTCCCTGGTTCACGATGACCTGCCCGCCATGGACGATGACGACCTGCGCCGGGGCCAGCCCACCTGTCACAAGGCTTTCGACGAAGCCACCGCCATCCTTGCCGGCGACACCCTGCACACCCGTGCCTTTGAGCTGCTCGCCTGTCATGGCGACTACCGCAGTGACAGCCGCATCGCCCTGATTCAGCACCTGTGCCAGGCGGCAGGCGTGGACGGCATGGCCGCCGGCCAGATGCAGGACATGCTCGCCCAGGGCCAGCAACAAACCGTGGCAGCATTGGAAGAGATGCATTACCTGAAAACCGGGCGCTTGATCACCGCCAGCCTGCAGCTGGGCTATTTCGCCGCAGAAAAGAACGATCCTGCGCTACTCAACAGCCTCACCGATTTTGGCGATACCATTGGTCTGGCGTTCCAGATTCAGGACGACATCCTCGATGTCATCGGCGGCACCGAGCAGCTGGGCAAGCCCTCCGGCTCCGATGAAAAGCTGCAAAAAAGCACCTTCCCGGCACTTCTCGGCCTGGAGCAAAGCCAGCAACGCGCCCGCCAGTTATGCGAGCAGGCGCAACAGGCTCTGGCTGGCTATGGGCCACGCGCGCTTCCCCTGCAACAATTGGCTCAATACATCATTACCCGGAATCACTGATCCAGCACTGACGATAGCCCCCCCGGACAGTTATACTAGTGCCAGTGGTCCACGCGGAAAGCGCCTGCTTCACACAGCGTTCCGCCCGGACCACAGGCCATTATTCTGCCTTGCACTCATCAGGCTGCATGACCCTATGCCCAAGACGTTTACTCAAATTCCGCTGGCGCGACCTGACACCCCGTTGCTGGATACCCTCAACAGCCCTGCAGACCTGCGGCAGCTGCCGGCATCCCAACTGGAGCGCGTGGTCGATGAATTACGCGAATATCTGCTCTATGCGGTAGGCCAGTGTGGCGGGCATTTCGGCGCGGGCCTCGGCGTGGTCGAACTGACCGTTGCCCTGCATTACCTGTATCACACTCCTGATGACAAACTGGTCTGGGATGTGGGCCACCAGTGTTACCCCCACAAGATACTCACCGGGCGCCGCGAATCACTGACCAGCATCCGCCAGGCCGGCGGCCTGTCCGGCTTTCCCAAGCGCAGCGAATCCGAATACGACACCTTCGGCGTGGGCCACTCGTCCACTTCCATCAGCGCCGCACTGGGCATGGCGCTGGGCGCGGAAATGGCCGGCAGTGACCGCCGTGCCGTGGCCATCATCGGTGACGGCGCCATGACCGCCGGTCAGGCGTTTGAGGCCATGAGCCACGCGGCACATACACGCTCCAATCTGCTGGTGATCCTCAACGACAACAACATGTCGATTTCCCACAATGTGGGCGGGCTATCCAATTATTTTGCGCGCATCTGGGCCAGCAAGAGCTATATCGCCCTGCGTGAAGGTGGCAAGAAAGTGCTTTCCACCATGCCGGCGGCCTGGGATTTCATCCGCCGCACTGAAGAAAGCATGAAGAACATGGTCAGCCCCGACATGCTGTTCGAGGCCATCGGCTTCAACTACATCGGCCCCATCGACGGCCACAATGTGGATGAGCTGGTACGCACCCTGGGCAACCTGCGCGACCTGGAAGGGCCGCAGCTGCTGCACATCTATACCACCAAGGGCAAAGGCTTTGCGCCCGCAGAAGTCGACCCGGTGGGCTACCACGCCATCAACAAGATCGAACCCAAACCCAAGGTTCAGGTGGCCGTCCCGCAAAAGCCCAAGCTGCCCAAGTACCAGGATATCTTCGGCCAGTGGCTGTGCGATATGGCCGAGCAGGACCCACGCCTGGTGGGCATCACGCCCGCCATGTGCGAAGGCTCCGGCATGGTGGAATTCAGCCGCCGCTTCCCGGAGCGTTACCACGATGTGGCCATCTGTGAGCAACACGCGGTCACTCTGGCCGGCGGGCTGGCCTGTGAAAACCAGAAACCGGTGGTAGCCATTTATTCCACTTTCCTGCAGCGCGGCTATGATCAGCTGATCCACGATGTGGCCCTGCAGGAACTGGATGTAACCTTCGGTCTGGACCGGGCCGGCCTGGTGGGCGAGGACGGCGCCACCCATGGCGGCGTGTTTGATCTGGCCTACCTGCGCACCGTGCCGAACATGATTATCGCGGCCCCTTCCGACGAGAACGAATGCCGTCAGCTGCTCTATTCAGCCTATCTGCACGAAGGGCCGGCAGCGGTACGCTATCCGCGCGGCACCGGCACCGGCGCCACCATCGAAGAAACCATGACCGCCCTGCCCATCGGCCAGGCGCGCACCCTGCGCGAAGGCCAGCACGTGGCCATACTGGCCTTTGGGGCACTGGTGCCAGCCGCGCTTGAAGCCGCCGACGCGCTCAATGCCACCGTGCTGGACATGCGCTGGGTGAAACCCCTGGACCGGGATGCCATTCTCCACGCCGCCGCGCAGCACACCTTGCTGGTCACCGCAGAAGACCATCAGCAGATGGGGGGCGCAGGCTCGGCCGTGAATGAACTGCTGCACGAGGCAGGCGTAGTGCTGGATGTACTGAACCTGGCCCTGCCGGATCACTTCATTCATCACGGCAAGCGGGATGTGTTACTGGCCGAAGCGGGCCTGGATGCAGAGGGCATTGAGCAACAGATCCGCAAACGCCTGAACCGCCAACAGACCCTTCGTGAAGCCCGGGAGCGCTAGCTCCGCCCCGGCAAAGTCACGGGAAAGCAACAACTGAAAGGGGAGCGATCATCGCTCCCCTTCGTCGTTCTTGCGCTCCTTGACCAAGCGCACCGCAGGCGGCGCCTGGTAAATTCGCCAGTCATCCCGTCCGCCTTGTTTGGCCAGATAGAGGGCCCGGTCCGCAGCCTCCAGCAAGTCTCCGGCACTGTGCCGGTCGCCGGGAATCATCGTGGCCACGCCAACACTGACCGTCACTTCGTTCATTTGCGGATTATCCGCATGGGGGATGGCCAGTGAGCGCACGGAACGACATAGCCGGGACGCCAGCTGCTGCGCCTCCACTTCATCGGTTTCCGGGTACAACAGCACGAACTCCTCCCCACCAAAGCGAGCCACCAGATCCCCCCCGCGGCGGCTGTAGCGATGGAATTCCGCTGACAGCTTCTGTAGGCAAAGATCGCCTTGCAGGTGTCCGTAGTGGTCGTTGTAGGCCTTGAAGCGGTCCACATCCACCAACATTACGCTCAGCGGCTGTCCGCTGCGTTTGCAACGCCGCCACTCCCGGTCGAAGGCTTCATCGAAAAAGCGCCGATTGGCCAGCCCCGTGAGGCTGTCTTCCCGGCTGAGCCGGTGCAGACGTTCTGCCAATGCCTGGGTACGACGTTGCTGGCGTTGTAGCTGGCGCTGGTTGAAAAAAAGCAGCCGATCACGCACTTCCGAGGAATAGCACAGGAACATCCCCAGCAAACTGATCCCGGTATAGGTACGGTGGAGCACCTGCCAGTCCAGCCCCTGGCCCAGCTTTTCAGCAATCAGTGCCCCCACCAGGCCACCGCCCCAACCTGCCAGCACAGCCACGGTAAAGCGCAACCCGACCATGGCATAGATGATGACCAGTGCATAAATAACAGACACATGAGCCAACTGAATGGCGCCGCTGTCGCGCATGAAGCCGGGAATGGCCACGGACAGCGCCACGGCAAGAAAGCTGCCGACACCGGCATAGAGAGGGAAAAAACGATCCAGCGCGCGCACCTGTGCGAGCAAGCCCGCCACCAGCACAATGATCCCCACCCAGATATAGGTGGACAACCACCAGCCACGAATCTGCTCCGGCGCCAACGCATAAATGCCGGTGATCAGCAGCATGTAGAGCAACAGGATATAGAAGGCATTGACCCGGAAGCTTTCCACCGCCTCCTGGCACTGATAGTCCCGGTACTCCCCTTCCAGGCGCCGGGGGAAGCGCAACCAGCGCACTCCTGGCACCACCACCCGTCGTGAGCGCGGGTCCGTGTCTGACATTGCAAGTCCTTTGCGAATGAATCTTCCTGCAGGTTAAAAGTTAACCTTCAGGAGCGCCATTCCTTTGGCTCCAGCGGTAGTGACAAAACGATATCAGGTAAATATGGCAGGAAATTGCCAGATCAGTAATTGCACCACGACCGCGGCATAAACCCCTGCCAGCAAGTCATCGACCATGATTCCCAGGCCTCCGGCCACCCGCCGGTCCAGCCAGCCAATAGGCCAGGGCTTGATAATGTCGAACACCCGGAACGCCACAAACCCGGCCAGCGCCCCCCAGGGGGTGATCGGTACGGCAATCATGGTGATCAGCAGGCCCGCGATTTCATCCCAGACAATGCCCGGGTGATCATGCACATGCATATCATCGGAGGTCTTCCCGCACAGGTAGGGCCCCACAGCGATTACCGCTGCAGTCACCGCCAGATACCCCCACAGGGGCAGCTGGGCACACAACCACCAGATCGGCATGGCCGCCACCGTACCAAAGGTACCCGGCGCAATAGGCGCCAGCCCGGACCCGAAGCCGAAGGCCAGGAAGTGCACCGGGTTACGCATACTGGGGCGTTGAAATTCCATGTTATTCCTCGCGGGCTCGGTGTCGGCAATCTCTTTGGATTTTGTAGGGTTTAGCGTGCAGCCATGTTGCGTCTTGCTTGCAGGCGTCTCTTGTCAAAAATGCTGCCAGCCAGTAACGGTCAGAGTACGCACCGCCCCATCGCGCTGGCGTAAACGCATACCGGGTTGCGCCTCGATTCGACCCAGGCAATAACTGCCTTGCGGAACCGGCTTTGATGGCGGCAAGGTAAACAATAGCAGATAGTCATCACCGCCCTGCAGCTGCAAGGCCCTCTGCTTATCGGCGCTGCACCCGGCCAGCACGGATGGATCGTCCGGCAGCGCCGCCTCGTCCAGACAGGCACCCAGCTCACCCGACGCCTGCAGGATATGGTTCAGATCCGCCAGCACACCGTCAGAAATATCGATGCAGGCACTGGCCTGACCACGTAGCGCCATACCCAGCTCCCACTGCGGACGGGGCCGACGGAAATGGCCCACGGCAGGGCCGTGACGCTGCCCGGCCTGCCACTGCTCCAGCCCAAGCAAGCCGGCCCCCGTCACGCCGCCTACACAGATCTGATCCCCCGCACGGGCACCATCACGACGCAACGCCAGCCCCGGAGGCACGGCCCCGGTAGCCTGGATCGAGACCGACAGGGGACCACGGGTGATATCCCCTCCAACCAGGCTAATCCCAGCCTGGTCGGCCAGCTCAAACAGCCCCCGGGAAAAGCCTGCCAACCAGTCTGCCTCCACCTCCGGGAGTGTCAGGGAGAGCAAAAACCAGAGCGGTGTCGCCCCCATGGCCGCCAGATCCGAAATATTCACCGCCAGGCAGCGATAGCCCACATCGGCCGGGGCCATATCAGCGGGAAAGTGACGGTCGACCAGACTGGTATCCTGAGTCATTACCAGTTGCTGGCCGGCGGGAGGGGTCAACAAGGCGCCATCGTCACCGGGGCCCAACACCACGGAGCCCCCCTGACGATGGTGAAAATAACGCCGGATCAGGGAGAATTCGTCCAGGGAGCCAGACACTGACGGTTGCGGCGGCGATTGAGAGAAGTCGGCAGGATCAGTCATGGCAGAAGCATAACGCGGCTTGCCCGCAGAACGCACGGGCAGGCCAACGCTAGCAGCGGGTATCAGTCACGGGGGCGGCGTTCCGACGCTTCCGCATAACGCAACTGGCGCGCCAGCTTGTCGAGCACCCCATTCACGTACTTGAAGGAATCTTCTGCGCCAAACACCTTGGCCAGTTCAATGCCTTCGTTGATCACCACCCGGTAAGGCACATCCTGGCGTTCCTTCAACTCGAAGGCGCCGAGTCGCAGAATCGCTTTTTCCACCTGGGACAGCTCTTCCACACGCCGATCCAGATAGGGCGTGAGCTGCTCGTCCAGCGCTTTCACCTGGCCCAGCACCCCGTGCAGCAGATCATGAAAGTATTCACGGTCCACCTTGGCAAAATCCTGATTCGCCAGAAACTGGGCTTCAATGTCGCTCACGGCAGCACCGGCCAGCTGCCACTGGTACAGCGCCTGAAGGGTGAAACGACGCGCCTTGCGACGGGCACTGGGTGTAGATGGATTGTTCATGCGACCTCAGATAACGGAAAACGATGCCGGGCGCCTGCGCCCAGCGCCGCGCCCCTGGAATTACAGGGCTTTAAACAGCGACACCATTTCCAGTGCGCACAGGGCGGCTTCCGCCCCCTTGTTACCGGCCTTGGTGCCGGAGCGTTCGATGGCCTGCTCAATGGTGTCCACGGTCAGCACGCCGAACGCCACCGGGGTACCGGTGCTGTTCTGAACCGAGGCAATGCCCTTGGCGGCTTCGCCGGCCACGAACTCAAAGTGGGCAGTGCCACCACGAATCACCGCGCCCAGCGCAATCACCGCGTCATAGCTACGCTTCTCGATGACCTTTTTCACCGCCACCGGCATTTCCCAGGCACCGGGTACACGGATGATTTCAATATCGTCACGGCTCACCCCGTGACGCACCAGCGCATCCACGGCACCGTCCAGCAGGGCTTCCACCACAAAGCTGTTAAAGCGCGCCACCACGATACCGTAACGGCCACCCACGTTGCTCAGAGTACCTTCGAGAGTCTTGATGTTTTGCATGTGTCTTGTCCTGATCATTGGTCGCACCTGGCAAGGCAGGAGCGTCCAGTGGTTTCGATTAGCTTCCTGACGCCGAAAGCCCAATGCCCAACGCTAAAATCGCAAGCATCAGGCCTGAGGCGTCAGGCATCGGGCGTCTCATTCAACTATCCGCGTCCAAGTACTCGGTGATTTCCAGGTCGAAACCACTCAACGCGTTGAATTTCATCGGGGAGCTGAGCAGGCGCATTTTGCGCACGCCCAGTGCCTTCAGAATCTGGGAACCGGTGCCGATGTTGCGGTACGCACGGGACTCGCCCTTGGGCTTGCCAGCGGTGCCGCCGAAGAAGGCATCCAGGCGTTCGACGATATCGTTGGAGGCGTAATCCTGCCCCAGAATAATCACCACCCCGGCATCCGACTGGGAAACGGTTTCCAGCACCCGGTGCATGTTCCAGCCGGTGCGGCCATTCATCTTGGCGCTCATCAGATCACGCAGCGGGTCCACCTGATGCACCCGTACCGTGACCTCTTCGTCTTCACTGATCTCGCCTTTCACCAGCGCCACATGGGTCAGCCCGTCCACGGTGTCGCGGAACGCCACCAGGCGAAAATCGCCGTACCAGGTATCCAGCTCGTGGTCGGACACCTGCTCGATGGTCTGCTCGTTCAGGGCGCGATACTGGATCAGGTCGGCGATGGTGCCGATCTTCAAGTCATGCTCTGCAGCGAACACTTCCAGGTCTTCCCGGCGTGCCATGGAACCATCTTCATTCATGACTTCGCAGATCACCCCGGACGGCTCGCAACCGGCCAGCGCCGCCAGATCACAGGACGCTTCGGTGTGACCGGCACGGCGCAGCACGCCACCCGGCTCGGCCATCAGCGGGAAGATATGCCCCGGCTGGACAATGTCATAGGCGCGGGCATTGCGGGCCACGGCGGCCTGCACGGTGCGCGCACGGTCAGCGGCAGAGATCCCGGTGGTCACCCCTTCGCGGGCTTCGATGGACACGGTGAACTTGGTGCCAAAACCACTGCCATTGCTCTGCACCATCAACGGCAGATCCAGCAACTCACAGCGCTCACGGGACATGGGCATACAGATCAGGCCACGGCCGTACTTGGCCATGAAGTTGATGGCTTCGCCAGTCACGTGCTCTGCCGCCATCACCAGGTCGCCTTCGTTCTCCCTGTCCTCATCATCCATCAGGATAACCATCTTTCCCTGACGGATATCTTCGATCAGTTCTTCAATACTGTTGAGTTGCATACAATTGCTGCCTTCAATTCATCTGCGGTCAATAACGCACCGCCGCCGCAGACTTTCTGCCAGCCGGCCTTGCGTCTGACGTCCGACGTCTGACGTCAGACGCCTTTGATAAACCCGTTTTCCGCCAGGAACGCCATGGAAATCCCCTCGGAAGTGGGCTCGGCGGCCTTCTCTCCCAGGAGCAGGCGTTCCAGATAGCGGGCTATGATATCAACTTCCAGGTTCACTGGCGTCCCCACCTGCCATTGACCGATGGTGGTGACCTCCTGGGTGTGCGGAATAATGTTCAGGGAAAACACCGCTCCGGCCACACTGTTCACCGTCAGGCTGATGCCATCGACGGTGATTGAACCCTTGTGGGCAATGTACTTGGCCAGCTCCGCCGGTGCCTCGATATCGATACGCACCGAACGGGCATCCTGCTTCATCTCGACAATCTTGCCCAGGCCATCCACATGACCGCTGACCAGGTGGCCACCCAGTCGGGAGGACGGAGTCAGGGCTTTTTCCAGGTTCACCGTGCTGCCCACGCTGATTTGCGCCAGCGAGGTCAGCGACAGCGTTTCCCCGGATACATCCGCCTCAAAGGCACCACCAGGCAACGCGGTGGCGGTAAGGCATACGCCGTTCACTGCGATGGAGTCGCCCAGCTGCACATCGGAAAAGTCCAGCCCTTCGCTCTTGATCAGCAAGGTCACATCGCCGCCTTTCGGGGTCATGGCGGCCACCTTGCCCATGGATTCGATAATGCCGGTAAACATGTAAACTCTCCTGCGTCAGGCTCGCAGACCAGACACGTCGGTATTGAGTCGAAAGTTTAAAGTTCAAAGTTGAAAAGCGCGGGCAGAGCCTTGCCTGTTGTCCGTTCCGCGCCCGCGTTCACCGGTAATCGCGACGCCAACCACTCAACCTCGCACCGCCCTCATCTGCGTTTTAACTTTCAACTTTGAACTTTAAACTCATTACGCCGGAACCAGCGTCAAACGCAGATCATCGCCAATCTGGCGCACATCCTGCCAACGCAACGCCACCTTCTCGCTCATGCTGGCCAACTGCGGCAGCCCCAGTAACGGCCGGGCTGACGAGCCCAACAGGGCCGGTGCCATATAGACGAGAATTTCGTCGAACAGGCCCTCACGAACAAACGCACCGGCCAGCGTGGCGCCACATTCTACCAGCACTTCATTACATTCGCGCCGGTTCAATTCGATCAACAACTGCTGCAGGTCGATCCCGGAGCCAGAGGCCGGCAAGTGCATGACCTCAGCTCCGGCGGATTCCAGCGCATTCTGGCGCCCCGGGTGCTGTTCCCCAGCCACCAGCAGGCAATGCCCCGGCGCACTCACCACCGGCACATCCGGGGGCGTGCGCAGAGTTCTGTCCAGAATTACCCGCACAGGCTGGCGCACCCAGTCGCGGCCCGCCTGACTGTGTTCATCTGGGCGGCAATGATAGTCCGCCAGTGTCCATTGTGCCGGGCGCACCGTATAGGAAGGCCGGTCCGCCAGCACGGTCCCCACGCCGGTGATCACCGCCGAACTGCGTGCCCGCAGGCGCTGCACATCTTCCCGCGCCGCCGGGCCGGTGATCCACTGGGACTCCCCACTAGCCATGGCCGTGCGGCCATCCACACTGGCGGCAATCTTGATGCGAATATAAGGTCGCTGCCGGGTCATCCGGGCAATGAACCCCGGATTCAATTCCCGGGCCTGCGTTTCCAGCAATCCCGACGCCACCGCAATGCCGGCATCCGCCAGCCGTTGCAGCCCCTGCCCCGCCACCTGGGGATTGGGGTCCTCCATGGCCGCAACAACCCTCGCCACCCCGGCGTCCACCAGCGCATCCGCGCAGGGGCCGGTACGCCCGGTATGGGAGCAAGGTTCCAGAGTGACATAGGCCGTGGCTCCCTGAGCCCGATCGCCAGCCGCCGCCAGCGCATGACGCTCGGCATGGGGCTCGCCGGCCCGGGCATGAAAGCCCTCACCGACCACGGCGCCATCACGCACCAGCACACACCCCACTCGTGGGTTAGGGTCCGTGGTGTAGAGGCCTTGGCGCGCCAGTTGCAGCGCCCGGCTCATAGACTGATGGTCGGCAGCAGAAAAGCTCATGATTCCTTCGAGTCTTCCAGCTTGTCACCGGGTTTGCCGCCGGCTTTTTTCAGGCGATCCACTTCAGCGGAAAACTCGGAAATATCCTGAAAACTGCGGTACACCGACGCAAAGCGCACATACGCCACATCGTCCAGCTGTTGCAGTTCTTCCATCACGAACTCGCCCAGCTCCCGGGCCGGCAGCTCCCGTTCGCCGGTGGCACGCAGACGGTGACAAATCCGGCTGATTGCGGCTTCCAGGTCTTCCATGCTCACCGGCCGTTTCTCCAGCGCCCGCAGCATGCCCGCACGCAGCTTGGCCTCATCGAACGGCTGGCGGGTGCCATCGGTTTTCACCAGGCGCGGCATCACCAGCTCTGCTGTTTCAAAGGTGGTAAAGCGCTCGGTACAGCTCAAGCACTCACGGCGACGACGGATCTGCACCCCATCCGCAACCAGACGGGAGTCGATCACCTTGGTGTCCTGGGCGGAGCAAAACGGGCAGTACATGGAAACCCCAGTTGACAGTTGATAGTTGACAATTGACAGCTAAAACCTTGAAACCCGATTATCTGCGAGTTTTGGTGGTTTTGATAATTGCCGTCAATATCTTCAATAACTCTTTGGCGTCAGCCATAACCGACTGACCAGACGAAGGCTCCAAATAGCCGGACTCCATCAACAACTCCAGCCAATATTCCGTTTCATTAGCCTCTTTCAGAGCGATAGACAATTTATGCACGAAGTCTGCACGACTCTCGGCCTGCTCTGCTTCCCTGACCAAGGCTCCAATTGCTGTTCCGCTGCGCAGCAATTGCTTACTTAATATGTATTCTCGCTTCTGCTCTTGCAGATACTGATAAACCTTTATCATCCGCAAAGCAAAAGCGCGGGATTTCTCCCGCGCTGCATACTTTCTCGTCATCCGTGACTCTACGTATTGTTTGCTTTTCGCTGTCAACTATCCACTGTCAACTGTCAACTCATCTTCTACCGCTCATAAACCGGCAACCGAGCACAAATCTCCTTCACCTTGCCTTTCACACTCTCAATCACAGACTCGTCACCCATATTGTCGAGGATGTCACAGATCCAGCCAGCCAGCGCCTTGGCGTCGGCTTCATCAAAGCCGCGACGGGTAATGGACGGGGAGCCGATACGCAGGCCGGACGTCACGAACGGGGAACGCGGGTCGTTGGGCACGGCATTCTTGTTGACGGTGATGTTGGCGCGGCCCAGGGCGGCGTCGGCATCTTTGCCGGTGATGTCCTGCTTGATCAGGCTGAGCAGGAACAGGTGGTTTTCGGTGCCGTTGGACACCACGTCAAAGCCGCGCTCGATGAATACGCCGGCCATGGCCTGGGCATTCTTCACTACCTGCTGCTGGTAGCCCTTGAAGTCAGCCTGCATGGCTTCCTTGAAGCAGATTGCCTTGGCGGCAATCACGTGCTCCAGCGGGCCACCCTGGCCACCGGGGAACACGGCAGAGTTGATCTTCTTCTGAATGTCTTCGTTGGCCTTGCCCATGATCAGGCCGCCACGGGGACCACCCAGAGTCTTGTGGGTCGTAGTGGTAGTGATGTCGGCGATGCCCACCGGGCTGGGGTACACACCCGCCGCAACCAGACCGGCCACGTGGGCCATGTCCACCAGCAGGATGGCGCCCACTTCATCGGCGATATCGCGGAAACGCTGCCAGTCCACCACCTGGGAGTAGGCAGAGAAGCCCGCCACGATCATTTTCGGCTTGTGCTCGCGGGCCAGGGAGGCCACCTGCTCGTAATCAATCAGGCCGGTCTCATTGTCCAGGCCGTACTGGATGGCGTTGTAGGTCTTGCCGGAGAAGTTCGGCTTGGCGCCGTGGGTCAGGTGACCACCCGCGTCCAGGCTCATGCCCAGCACGGTGTCGCCAGCCTTCAGCATGGCCATATACACCGCGCCATTGGCCTGGGAACCGGAGTGCGGCTGCACGTTGGCCCAGTCGGCGCCGAACAGCTCACAGGCCCGGTCGATGGCCAATTGCTCGACCACGTCCACGTTTTCGCAACCGCCGTAGTAGCGCTTGCCCGGGTAGCCTTCGGCGTACTTGTTGGTCAGCACGGAGCCCTGGGCCTCCATGACCCTCGGCGAAGCATAGTTTTCAGAGGCAATCAGCTCGATATGCTCTTCCTGGCGAACTTCCTCGGCCTCGATGGCCGCTTTGATTTCCGGGTCAAACTCGGCGATGGACATGGATTTCGGGAACATGGGCTACCTGTCAACGTGCTAAGAGTGGATTGGGGCGCGTATTCTAACCAAATCCGGGGCCAATGGCACTTGAAGTCCGCTCATGGAAACCTGCCAGTCGTCTCATGGCGTCAGGCACCGGTTTTCTGGCGCCAATCCGGCCTTACATCGCCCTATCAAAGGCCGTGCACTTTCACTCACGGCCGCTTTCCGTTAGCTTAGGCGCCAATCAAAGTACCCTCTGCCGGGGCCTGCAGCCCGCCTGCACCTTACGCCCCGCACATTAATACAGACTGCGGTCGGAGTTTATGAGCCAGTACATCTTCACCATGGACAAGGTGGGCAAGGTTGTCCCACCCAAGAAACACATCCTGAAGAACATCTCCCTGTCGTTCTTTCCCGGCGCCAAGATCGGCGTGCTGGGCCTGAACGGCTCCGGTAAATCCACGCTGCTGCGCATCATGGCCGGCGTGGACAAGGACTTCCTGGGTGAAGCACGGCCGCAGCCGGGCACCAATATCGGCTACCTGCCCCAGGAGCCGGAGCTGGACCCGGAAAAGAATGTCCGCGAGATCGTCGAAGAAGCCGTGGCGGATATCCGTAACGCCCAGCAGCGCCTGGAAGAAGTCTACGAAGCCTATGCGGCGGAAGACGCGGATTTCGACAAGCTGGCCGCCGAACAGGCCAAGCTGGAAGACATCATCGAAGCCAGCGATGCGCACAACCTTGAGCGCAAACTGGAAATCGCCGCCGACGCGCTGCGTCTGCCGCCCTGGGACGCCAGCGTGAAAACCCTGTCCGGGGGTGAACGCCGCCGTGTTGCCCTGTGCCGGCTGGTGATGAGCGCCCCGGACATGCTGCTGCTGGATGAGCCCACCAACCACCTGGACGCGGAGTCCGTGGCCTGGCTGGAGCGCTTCCTGCACGAATTCCCCGGCACCGTGGTGGCGGTGACCCACGATCGCTACTTCCTGGATAATTCCTGTGAGTGGATTCTGGAGCTGGATCGCGGCGAAGGCATTCCTTGGCAGGGCAACTATTCCTCCTGGCTGGAACAGAAAGAACAGCGTCTGGAGCAGGAAGCGAAGAGCGAGTCGGCCCATCGCAAAACGGTGGAGAAGGAACTGGAATGGGTGCGCCAGAACCCGAAAGGCCGCCGTGCCAAGAACAAGGCCCGTGTGTCTGCGTTCGAAGAGCTGGCCAGCCAGGAATTCCAGAAGCGCAACGAAACCCAGGAATTGTACATCCCGCCGGGTGAACGCCTGGGCGAGCAGGTTTTTGAAATCAAGAATGTGGCCAAGCAATTCGACCACAAGCTGCTCTACGAAGATCTGGATTTCCAGATTCCCCGTGGCGCTATTGTCGGCATCATCGGCCCCAACGGTGCCGGTAAAACGACCCTGTTCCGCATGCTGGCCGGCCAGGAAACCCCGGACAGCGGCGAGATCGTCACTGGCGATACCGTACAGATGGCCTATGTGGACCAAAGCCGTGAAGACCTGGACAGCAACAAGACGGTCTGGGAAGAAGTCTCCGACGGCAACGACATCCTGCGCATCGGCAACTATGAAGTCCCCAGCCGCGCCTATCTGGGCCGGTTTAACTTCAAGGGTGGCGACCAGCAGAAGCGGGTCGGCGATCTGTCCGGCGGTGAACGCAACCGTCTGCACCTGGCCAAGCTGCTCAAGCAGGGCGCCAACGTGCTGCTGCTCGATGAGCCCACCAACGACCTGGACGTGGAAACCCTGCGGGCATTGGAAGAAGCCCTGCTGGCGTTCCCCGGCTGCGCCATCGTGATCTCGCACGATCGCTGGTTCCTGGACCGCGTCGCCACCCACATCCTCTCCTTCGAAGGGGATGCCCAGGTGGAATGGTTCGAAGGCTCTTACACCGAGTACGAAGAATACAAACGCAAGCAGCTGGGCGATGCGGCCCTGCAACCCAAGCGCATGAAGTACAAACGAATCGAAGTCTGATTCGTGCAGGATAATGCCGACACAGCAACAACGTGTCGGCCGGGGACGTAACAGGGACGACAGCATGAACGAAAGACGGCGGGCCAATCGGGTGGACTTCGACGGGGAGGCCACCCTGGCTTTCCAGCAGGACAGCCACCCCGTGTCACTGGACGACATTTCCATCATGGGCGCACGGCTCAACAGCAGCACGCCGCTCGCGCTGCCCGATGCGGCCCCGGTCACCCTGACCATTACCCTGGAAGACTCTGATATCACGCTCACCCTCCCGGCAAAAGTAAAGCGCCAGGAGGGCCATGATATTGGCATCATGTTTGATCGCCCATCCGTGGATGACATGCAGCATCTACGCCGCATTGTCATGCTGCATCAGGGCGACGACGGCGAAGATGACCCCGCCACCCTGCTGACCCCGGAGAGCTGACACCTTGGACCCGACCCTGGAAAGCCCGGAGTTTGTTGACCGCCTGCGCCAGGGAGACCGAGCTGCCTTTGGGCTACTGGTCAAAGCCCATCACAACATGCTGCTGGCCACCGCTCGCACCATGCTGTCGCCCGCGGATGCGGAAGAAGCGGTGCAAGATGGCTGGATCGCTGCCCACCGCGCCATTGCCAAGTTCGAAGGCCGCAGCCTGCTGCGCACCTGGCTTACCCGCATCGTCATCAACCAGGCACGGATGATGTTGCGCAAGGGCGGCCGCGAGATTCAGTTTGATCCCAGCAATGAACAGGACCCACTGGCGCACCGCTTTCGTGACGGCGGGCACTGGGACCATCCGCCACAACACTGGGATCTGAGCGGCCCAGACGCTCTGCTGACCCGCGACGAGCTGCGCCACTGCATGGAAAAAACCCTGGGAAAGATGCCGGACAATCAGCGCCTGGTACTGGAACTGCGGGACCTGCAAGGGATGGACTTCGACGATATCTGTAACATGCTCGACGTTAGTGCATCCAATGTACGTGTGCTGCTGCACCGTGCCCGCGCGCGGTTGTTTGAGCTGGTGGATCATTTTCAGGAGACAGGCGAATGTTGAAGTGCAAACACGTCGTCGAAAAAGCCGACGCCCTGGTGGATGGCGCCCCGCTAAGCAAACGGGAGCGCTTCGCACTGCGTCTGCATCTACTGATATGCCACCACTGTCGCCGCTACGTACGTCAGTTGCGTGCGCTGGTGACCTCGCTGCGCCGCCCTCCGCCGGAAACGGTCAGCCAGGAGAAAGTCGACGCGGTCCTCGACAAACTGGACAAGACACCCTGATTCACGCGACTTTCACAGTCGCTGACCGCTACTACCCGCCAGTGCACTTTTTATCATTTCGGCCCAATGCCCGGCGTTCTACTCTGACCCACCAGATCGTTAAGTGGACCGCCTGCGCTCACAGCATGATGACAAACTATCCTTCCCCCGGAGACGCTCAATGCGTAACGATGTACAGGATTATTACGGCAAACAGCTGCATTCCAGTGCAGACCTGCAAACCAATGCCTGCTGTGACCAGGCACCGCCGGAACATCTCAAGCCCCTGCTGGCACAACTCCATGATGAAGTGGTCAGCCGCTACTATGGCTGTGGGCTGGTGGCCCCGGATCAACTGGAAGGCATGCGCATTCTGGATCTGGGTTCCGGCTCCGGGCGAGATGTGTACCTGCTATCGGCACTGGTGGGCGAGCACGGCGAAGTGGTTGGCGTGGACATGACCGACGAGCAATTGGCGGTGGCCAATCGCCACCTCGACTATCACCGTGACGCTTTTGGTTACGCCAACAGCAATGTACGTTTCCTGAAAGGCTATATTGAAGAGCTCGACAAACTGGATTTGCAGGACGGTTATTTCGACATTGTCATCTCCAACTGTGTCATCAACCTGAGCACCGACAAGGCCAAGGTCATCGCCGACGTAAAACGCCTGCTGAAACCCGGCGGCGAGTTCTTTTTTTCCGATGTTTATGCAGACCGGCGCATCCCTGCCTCACTGGCCAAAGACCCGGTGCTGTACGGAGAGTGCCTGTCCGGCGCCCTGTACTGGAATGATTTCATCAACCTGAGCAAGCGCTGCGGCTTTGCCGATCCAAGACTGGTGGAATCCCGCCCGCTGACCATTGAAAACCCGACCATCGAAAAAACGCTGGGCAATATCCGCTTTTATTCCGCCACCTACCGGCTGTTCAATATCGATTCGCTGGAACCAGCCTGTGAAGATTATGGCCAGGCGGTGGTCTACAAAGGCACCCTGAAAAACAGTCCCAACGCCTTTGCCCTGGACGACCATCATTTTATTGAAGCGGGCAAAGTCTTCCCGGTTTGCGGCAATACCTGGTTGATGCTGGAAAAAAGCCGCTTTGCCACACACTTTGACTTCATCGGTAACTTCAACACCCATTACGGTATCTTCGAAGGCTGCGGGCTGAATGTGCCATTTGCACAAGCAAACAGTACAGACGCGACAGGCAGCTGCTGCTGATGCCCACCAATCCTTTGACCCACCCCCACCAACAGGACCTGAAATGAGCATCAAGAAAGGCCTACTTTTCGCCGTCCTCGCCGCGTTGATCGGTTGTTACTTTGTTTTCGATCTGGGGCAGTATTTCAGCCTCGGCTATATCAAAGAACAACAAAGTGCCTTTGATGCTCTTTATCAGGACAACCCTGCGTTGATCCTCGGTGGCTTTTTCGCGCTCTATGTCATTGTCACGGCACTCAGCCTGCCCGGCGCGGCTATCATGACGCTGGCCGCCGGGGCCCTGTTCGGCTTCTGGATTGCCCTGGCACTGGTGTCCTTTGCCTCCTCAGCGGGCGCTACCCTGGCGTTTCTCGCCTCCCGTTTCCTGTTTCATGACACGGTGCAGAATCGCTTTGGCGAACGGCTGAAAAAACTCAATGAGGGAGTCAAAAAAGAAGGCGCATTTTATCTTTTCACATTGCGTCTGGTGCCTGTTGTCCCGTTTTTCATTATCAATCTGGTTATGGGCCTCACCCCCATCAAAGCGCGCACCTTTTACTGGGTCAGCCAGGTGGGCATGCTGGCAGGCACGGCGGTCTACGTGAATGCAGGCACCCAACTTGGCCAGATCGGCAGCCTGGGGGGGTTACTGTCGCCTCAGTTATTGGGCGCCTTTGTGCTGCTGGGTATTTTCCCCTGGATAGCCAAGGCGATCATGGCCCGCTTGCAGTCACGCAACGTGTACAAGGGCTGGAAAAAACCCAAACAGTTTGACCGCAACCTGATTGTGATTGGCGCAGGCTCTGGCGGGCTGGTCAGCGCCTACATTGCCGCCACCGTCAAAGCGAAAGTGACCCTGATAGAGAAACACAAAATGGGTGGCGACTGCCTGAATACCGGGTGCGTGCCGTCCAAGGCACTGATCAAGAGTGCCCGCGTGGCCTTCTATGAAAAGCAGGCGGAAAAGTTCGGCTTCGACAGCATTCGCAATGACTTCCGTTTCCGTACATTGATGGAACGTGTCCACACCATCATCAAGAAAATCGAGCCCCATGACTCTGTAGAACGCTACAGCGAACTGGGGGTGGACTGTCGGCAAGGTGAAGCGGCTTTTATTTCCCCCTGGGAAGTAGAGATCCGCAACGGTGATCACCGCGAACGCCTGACCGCCCGCAGCATTATCATCGCCACCGGCGCCCAACCGTTTATTCCACCGATTCCCGGTATCGAGGACATGGATGCACTCACCTCCGACACGCTGTGGAACATTGAAGAGCAGCCCCAGCGCCTTGTGGTCCTGGGTGGCGGCCCCATTGGCTGTGAGCTGTCGCAAACGTTTGCCCGTCTGGGCAGCCAGGTGACGCAGATACAGAAAGGCCCGCGCCTGATGCCCCGCGAGGATGAAGACGCCGCAGCACAGGTCACCACCGCACTGAAAGAGAGCGGCGTCACGGTACTGGTCGATCACACCACCGTGCGCTTTGCCCGGGAAGAGGGTGAAAAGGTGTTGTATGTCACGGGGGACGGACAGGAAAAGCGGATCGTATTCGATACGTTATTGCTGGCCGTGGGGCGCAAAGCCAACACCACAGGGCTGGGACTGGAAACACTGAAACTGCCCACCAATGGCAACGGCACCATCACCGTCAACGACCACCTGCAAAGCCGCTTCCCGAATATTTATGCCTGCGGGGATGTGGCCGGCCCCTACCAGTTTACCCATACCGCCTCTCACCAGGCATGGTATGCCTCGGTCAATGCCCTGTTTGGTTTCGCGAAAAAATTCAAAGTGGACTATCGGGTGATCCCCTGGTGCACCTTTACCGACCCGGAAGTCGCCCGGGTCGGTCTGAATGAACAGGAAGCCAACGAGCAAGGCATCGATTACGAGGTCACCCGCTACGGCATTGACGACCTGGACCGGGCTATCGCCGAA
>NZ_LWEZ01001460.1:0-1134 GCF_001634945.1 Alcanivorax sp. HI0044 | reverse complement strand
ACCGTGGCGGCGCAAGCCGATACCCAGTGCCAGCCCGGTGGGGCCCGCACCGACAATCAGCACCTGCGGTGTGCGGTTCTCGCTAATGGCGATGGTACACTCTCCTTATGGCACCCTATTGGCGCCCCTGCCTGGCACTATGCCCACGGGGGTAGCCCGGTCTGCCTGCTGCCCACCGGACACGTCTCTGTGCCTGTGGCCTGCAACAGCCGCGCCAACACGTGAACGCTTACCCGAGCCCATCATGGCACATTCCACCACACCCTCCATGACGCCTGCATCGCGCAAAATTATCCACGTGGACTGCGACTGCTTTTACGCCGCCGTGGAAATGCGGGACGACCCTAGCCTGCGCGGCCGCCCGGTGGCGGTGGGCGGCGACCCGCACCGGCGTGGCGTGATTGCCACCTGCAACTACCCGGCGCGGCAATTTGGCGTGCATTCAGCCATGGCATCTTCCCAGGCCCTGCGGCGCTGCCCGGAACTGGTTATTGTGCCTCCGAACTTTGACAAATACCGCAAAGTTTCCGCCCAGATCCATGACATTTTTCGTCGTTATACAAGCCTGATCGAGCCGTTGTCACTGGACGAGGCCTTTCTGGACGTGAGCGCCAGCGAACAATTCGATAATAGCGCCACCCGCATTGCCCAGGCATTGCGCCAGGACGTTCGCCGGGAGGTGGCTATTACCGTGTCCGCAGGCGTCGCCCCCAACAAATTTCTGGCCAAGGTCGCCAGCGACTGGCGCAAGCCCGACGGGCTATTTGTGATTCCCCCGGCCCGGGTCGAGGAATTTGTGGCCGCCCTGCCGGTGAACAAGATTTCCGGGGTGGGCCGGGTCACTGGCGAGCGCATGGCCGGCCTGAACCTGAAAACCTGTGGCGACCTGCAACAGCTAAGCCGGCTGGAGCTGGGCCAGCACTTTGGCAGTTTTGGCGAGCGGCTTTATCACCTGTGCCGCGGTGAAGACAGCCGTCCGATCCAGACCGGCCGACGACGTAAATCCGTTTCGGTGGAACGCACCTACGACAAGGACCAGCTCACCCTGACGGACTGGCTCCGGGAGCTGGAGGGGCTGATTGAAAAGCTGAAGGAACGGTTTGCCAAACTGGATCAGCACTACCTGATCAGTGG
>NZ_LWEZ01001459.1:0-958 GCF_001634945.1 Alcanivorax sp. HI0044 | reverse complement strand
TTCGCGTGGCGTCATTCTTCTTTTCTCAATCGGTTGACCCACGATGGAGTGAGCCGCTATCAAACTCTGGTGTTAATGCTTGAGGAATCCGGTTTTCTGGACCGCAAGGCGGTCCTGCACTTGGGTGGCATGTGGGTCCAGGTGGCGGGGGCGGAGTTGACTCGTGCGCAGAGGTGGGCTGAGGCGTGGGGTTTGGATTGCCACGAAATGGAGTCTCCCGAATCGAGAATAGGTCATGGTGCTGGCGGGCTTTTTTTCCCAGGTTTGGGCAATATTCGTAACCCGAGAATGTTGAAGGCGCTGCGAGCGTATCTTGCAGCGAAAGGCGTTAGCTTTGTGCGAGAGCATATTCGCCGTGTTGAACTTTTGTCCTCAGGTGCGATACTTCATGGCGAAGTCGGGCAATACAGTTCGGATACGATCGTGGTCGCTGCGGGCTATAATGCTGCTGCACTGTTGGCTGAAACTGGCCTAAGTATGCCTCTTTTTCCTGCCAAAGGAGAAATGCTGTTGTTCCAGGTGGCGCCAGGAGATGTCCCTTCGGTAATATTGACGGAAGCAGGTTATCTGATTCCAAGAGCGGATGGTGCAGTTTTGGTCGGCTCCACCCTGCGCAAGGGGGATGCCAGTCATTACCCCACTGTTCAGGGGCGTCATCAGTTGATCTCCCTTGCCGCCAGTCTTTCCCCTGTGTTGGCTGAGAAAAAGCCCTCTTACCATTGGTCTGGCGTCCGCCCGGGTTGTGAGCGGGATTATCCTTATCTGGGTTTGCTGCCGGGAGCGACGGGGGTTTACGTGGCTGCAGGGCATTATCGGAACGGCCTGGTTTCTGCGCCAGGCAGTGCCGAATTGCTGGCGCAGCTTATTTGTGGTGAGTCTCCCTTTACTGACCCCGAGCCTTATTCGTTGTCTTCTGCCTCGCCGTCATCCCGGTCCAGTTCCAGTTTTTTGAGCCGAT
>NZ_LWEZ01001458.1:0-803 GCF_001634945.1 Alcanivorax sp. HI0044 | reverse complement strand
ATGAATCCATGAATTACTCTAGGGCAGGCGGAGCGACAGTATCGCATCCCGCCTGCCAACAGGCCGTCAATACGGCATTAACCGGCCACGCCCCACAGGCCCTTCAGGCTGTTCAGTGCGGTCGCGCCAACACCTTCACCGCCCAGGAAGCCGAGAATTTTCGGCGCAAACTGGGAGATCATTTCCGGGCTCAGGCCCAGGGCGCTGAAGGCTTTGGAGACACCCTGCAGGGTCGAGATGTTGCCCAGCATGGAAGAGGCCATGCCACCGCCGCCACCCAGCAGGGAATCCAGCCCCGGCACCTTGTTCATGATGCCGCTGAACTGATCACCCGACAGGTTGTTCTGGGCCATGGCCAGCAAGGCGCCGGCACCGCCTGCCGCCTGCTGCTGCGTCACCCCCAGGTCGGCGGACAAAGAATCCACCAATGCCTTCGCTTCACCGGTCACCGCCAGCTTGCTGTTGGCGCTGTCCATGGCACTGGTGGCCGCGTCGTTCGCCTGGTTCACGCTGGCATTGGCCTTGTCGGACGCGTCATTCACCGCCTTGTTGGCCGAGTCGGTCATGGATTTCAGATCAAACGCCTGGGCCGGCGCACTCAGGACCAGGCACAGAGAGGCGCCCATCAAGCCAAAACGGAAAGCGTTCATAGTTGCTCCTTGGTTATCGTCAATCATCCCTGTTCAGAGGGGAACAGTATGGCAAACCTTACCCATGCAAAAAGGCGACGGCCATCACTTTGTGCACGCTTTGCGCAGGGGGTCATTCAAGCGGCTGCTGACATTTCTGCAACAACCCGAGCA
>NZ_LWEZ01001457.1:0-2401 GCF_001634945.1 Alcanivorax sp. HI0044 | reverse complement strand
GAGAACACAATGCCGTTAACCAGCCCGATAATTACACCGGTGGTGGTCCTGGTCGCCTGGTCCATGGTCATGTGGCTATGGATGTACATCACCCGCCTGCCGGCCATGAAAGCGGCCAACATGAAGCCGGACCCGAATGCCCCACGCGGTGAACAGATGAGCACCCTGCCCGCTCGTGTGCGCTGGAAGGCGGATAACTACAATCACCTGATGGAACAGCCCACGGCGTTTTATGCCGTGGCCCTGTCGCTGGCACTGCTTGGCCAGGGTGATGGCATCAACCTGAAGTTGGCCTGGGCCTATGTGGGTATCCGCGTGGTGCATTCGCTCCTGCAGGCGCTGATCAACAAGATTGAGCTGCGCTTTGTGTTGTTTGCCCTGTCGTCACTGGCCCTGATTGGGTTAACCGTGAATGCGTTGCGCGCCGTGTTCTGATGGCCTTTGATACTGATCTGGCGTTGCGGGTGCGCGAAGGCCTGCGCACTGTCAGTGGTGCCCTGCCCGATGAAAAGCGCATGTTCGGTGGCCTCTGTTTCATGATCGCCGGCAACATGTGTTGCGGCATTCTGGGTGACCGCCTGATGGCCCGGGTCGGGCCGCAGTCCCATGAACGGTTGTCCGCTGAGCCTGGCGCCGGCGAGATGGATTTCACCGGCCGGCCCATTAACAGGCTGTTGAAAAGCCCTTTACGTACTCAGCGTGGCCTGAAGGGGGCAGCTGTTGTGTTTTGTCGCGACGGACAGGGTGGCTCCCTTTCCTAGCGACAAAGCGCAGCAGATGGGCCCTTCAGGCCGCGCCCTCCGGGTCTTCCAGGCTGGCCCGCACTCGTTGTTGCAATGTCTCGATGGGTGGACACACACCGTCAACATTGCGCCTAGATTGCGAACCAGCCTGAAAGACTGAGCATGCAAAGGGCTTTTCAACAGCCTGTTAGGGCATGCTGATGATTGACGCGGATACGGTAGCCGAGGACGCTGCGCTACAACGCTGGCTGACTCACTGCTTTGCTTTTTTGCGTACCCTGCCACCCAAATAAATCATTCAGGAATGACCATGCTGCAAATCGGGATTGTGATCTACGATGATGCCGAAGTACTGGATTTTGCCGGTCCTTTTGAAGTGTTCTCTACCGCCGCCCGGCTCTGTGATAGCCCGCCCTGGCAGGTGTCTTTGATCAGTGAAAATCCTGAGGTGATGGCGAGAGGTGGCTTCCCGGTGAAAAGTCACTTCACCTTCGCCGATCATCCGCCGCTGGATGTATTACTGGTCAGTGGAGGGGTACATACCGCTGTCATGGAAAATTCCGTGTTACTGACAGCCCTGCGCGAGGCCGGCCACGGCGCCCGCTGGGTAACGTCGGTCTGTACGGGTGCCTTTCTACTGGCAGAGGCCGGGCTGCTCACCGATCAGCGGGTAACCACCCACTGGGAAGATATCGCTGACCTGCGCCATGGTTTCCCGGCGCTGGATGTGCAGGAAAAAATCCGCTGGGTAGAGGATGGTAACCGTCTCACGTCGGCGGGTATTTCCGCCGGTATCGATATGAGCCTGCATCTGGTGGAAAGACTGCATGGCCGGGAATTGGCGGACAAGACGGCCCGGCAGATGGATTATGCCTGGCAGCGGTGATGCGTTGGCTCGCCAGCCAGGCAAAAAGATCGGGTGACTTAACGATATCGCCGGCTGTACGCCCAATACACGCCGGCCAGGGAGACAGCCAGGGTGGCCGGGGCCATCAGCGCGGTGAAATGCAGCAACCGGAACAGCCAGGTGCCGACCACGCCGCCACAGATGAAGCCGCCAATCAGCAATACGAACAGCAGCAGCCGGCGGCCATTGAGGGGGATGCCGCGCAGGCGGTTGCCCAGCATGATGCCCAGGTCGGTGAAAATCCCGGACAGGTGGGTGGTGCGGATGATGGAGCCACTGTAGGTGGTCACCATGGCGTTCTGCAGCCCGCAGGCCATGGAAGCCAGATAGATGCCCAGATCACTGCCCTGTTGTAGAGACAGCATGGCCATGACCAGCAAAGCCGCTTCGATCAGCAATGAGAAACCGTAATGGCGGCCCAGTTTCAGGGCAGTGCTGGTGATGAGTATGCCGCTAAGGGCGGCACCGGCGAGAAAGCTCAGCAGGGTGAGCAGCAGGTGCCGGGCCACGGACAGATCAACATCCGCCAATGCCAGGCCCAGTAGCGAGGAGGTGCCGGTAAGGTGTGATACCGATTGATGGCTGAACCCCAGCAGCCCCACCGCATTGACGCTGCCGGCGAGAAAGGCCAGCAGAAAGGCCCCGACTTCCACCCAGGGTGGTAAACGCGTCAGCAAGGCATCCCCCCGTCTGGCCGATTATCAAAAACGGCAGTGTAGCACGGGCGGCTGACGCCAGGGCCAGAGGCTTG
>NZ_LWEZ01001456.1:0-1803 GCF_001634945.1 Alcanivorax sp. HI0044 | reverse complement strand
AACTGAAAAGCTGACACTGGTTCAGTGGCAGCCAGAAAATAGCGGGATGATTATGCTTGGATATTCTCGCCTGAATGTTCATGGCAAGGCCTATGGGGTCACCATGAGCTGGGAGCGGTAGGCAATGGCCACCGTCATCCCCAACCTCAGCACCTTGCGCGGTATGACCGCGGGCGAGCGGCGCCTGGGGCAGCGGCTGGAAACGCTGCTGGAGGATGATTACACCGTCTGGTACGACACCCCGGTGGGGCGCAGCCGACGCTACCCAGATTACATCATTCTTCATCCCGGTCGTGGCTTGCTGTTCCTTGAGGTGAAGGACTGGAAGCTGGATACCCTCAAACAAATCACGCCCCGTGATGTGGAAATCTTCACCTCCGATGGCCTGAAGACCGTCACCAACCCACTGCAGCAAGCCCGCCAGTGTGCGCTCACCGCCATCAAGAAACTGCAGCGCGATGAACACCTGCAACAAACCTCCGCCCAGCACAAAGGCAAACTCTGTTTCCCGTGGGGCTATGGGGTGGTGTTCCCCAATATCACCCGCAAGCAATGGAACGAGGCCATCAGTGAGGAGCATCAGGAGCTGGTGCTACCGCCACACCGGCTGATCTGCCGGGATGAAATGACTGCCACCGCCGACCCGGAAGTCTTCCAGGAACAACTCTGGGCCATGTTCGATTACGCTTTCGGCGACAAGCTCACCCTGCCGCAGATTGATCGCATCCGCTGGAACCTGTTCCCGGAAATCCGCATCAACGCGCCCCAGCAGGGGTTGTTTGATGAGGGCGATGAGGCTGATGAAGAAAGCGAGCAGGGTAGCGGGCAGGGGCAGGGCAGTCATACCGGCAGCCGGGCCGCGGCAGAGAGCCAACCCGACTACAACGCCATCCCGGATATCGTCCGCGTCATGGATCTGCAGCAGGAACAACTGGCCCGCAGCATGGGCGAGGGTCACCGGGTCATTCATGGGGTAGCCGGGTCCGGCAAGACGCTGATCCTCGGCTACCGCTGCCTGCACCTGGCCCAGGCTGTGACCAAACCGATTCTGGTGCTGTGCTTCAACATCACACTGGCTGCACGGCTGCGCAGCTTCATTGCCGAAAAAGGCATCGAAGAAAAAGTGCAGGTGCACCACTTCCATAAATGGTGTGGCCGGCAACTGCAAACCTATAACGTGGATCTGATCCCCGCCACGCCCGAGCTGAAACCCTGGGAGCGGCAGGTGGAGACGGTCGTGCAGGCCGTGGACAAGGAACAGATCCCCCGCGCCCAATACAGCGCGGTGATGATCGACGAAGGCCACGACTTCGAGCAGGACTGGCTGGCCCTTGTCGTGCAAATGATCGACCCGGACACCAACTCGTTGTTGCTGCTCTACGACGATGCCCAGTCCATCTACAAGAAGCGCAGCCTCAAGTTTCCCCTGTCCAGCGCCGGCATCCAGGCCCGTGGCCGTACCACTATCCTGAAACTGAATTACCGCAACACCCGCGAAATCCTCAGCTACGCCTACGATTTCGCCAAGGACTTCCTGCAAGCCCAGGACGCCGACGACGACCACATCCCCCTGATCGCCCCGGAAATGGCCGGCGCCAGCGGCCCGCTACCGGCATTCCGCAAGTTCGACACCTTCAACGACGAAGCCCACTACATCGCCCGCTGCATCCGCAAATGGCACCAGAACGGCCAACCGCTCAATAACATTGCGGTGATCTACGGCTACAACTGGCAGGCCGACACACTGCAACGGGCGCTCAAGCGGGAAGGCATTCCCCACGCCTGGTTGAAAGACAACGCCAG
>NZ_LWEZ01001455.1:0-2150 GCF_001634945.1 Alcanivorax sp. HI0044 | reverse complement strand
CGGATACCCGCATTCATGGTCAGGATTTTCAGACCCTGCTGCACGCCCTCATCAAACAGTCCGCCGACCCCCTGTTCGGGTTACACACTTCCGAATTTGTGCAGCCCGGTTCCTACAATGTGATGGGCTATATCGCCATGAGCGCCAGCACGCTTCAGGAAGCGTTATCCAAGGTCAGCCTGTACGAAAAGCTGGTTGGTGACATGGGCACCACAGACACCACTGTCGATGCCCACCAGGTAGCCATCCGCTGGGATTGCTTGTATCGCCAGCAACCCGCACGTCAACATCTGATCGATAACGTACTCGGCTCCTGGGTACGCTACTCCCGCTGGCTCACCGGCAACGATCTGCTGGCACCGGAACAGGTCTGGCTGGAACACCCCACTCCACCGGCAGCCCAGGTGGACGAATACCGGCGCGTATTTCTCTGCGATGTGTTGTTCGAACAACCCTGCTCCGCCCTGGTCGGCGCGCCGCAATTACTACAGCAGCCCATACGCCAACCCGACCCGCTACTACTCTCCACCCTGGAAGCCCACGCTATCCAGCAGCTGAATCAACTGGGCGTAGACACCAATCTCAGTCAGCGGGTCAAACAGTGCATTCAGGATGCCATTGGCCATTCCCTGCCCCGCAAGGAAACCGTTGCCGAGCGGCTGGGCATGAATGTGCGCACCCTGCATCGTCGGCTGGCCGACGAAGACCAGAGCTGGCAAAAACTGCTCGATGACGTGCGCCTGAAACAGGCTCGGCGCCTGCTCACCACCACCACCCTGCCCCAGGCCGATATCGCCGCCGCCCTGGGCTATTCCGATATCCGTTCCTTCCAGCGCAGTTTCAAGCGTCACACCGCCATGACCCCGGGCCAATACCGGGCCAAGCCTGACAATGAGCAAATACACTCATAAAAATTGACACTTTTATCTGTAACCCTGTGCTTTTTGTCCTACAAACACTTAAACCTGCCCCTCTCTCCTGTCTATACTGACATCACTCAATGACAAAAATGAATGGTGGAGAGCCTCAATGAAAGGCACCCTCAAACAGCTCGAACGCGCCATCGATAACGCGACGACCTATGACGAATGGTACGAAGCCAGCCAGGAACACGACCGCCTTTCCGGCGCCGACGAATGGAAGGAAGTGGACCGTTCCCCCTATTACGATTACGAGTTGATTCGTAATCGTCTCTGGCAGATTCGCCAGGCCCGCGAACGCAACGACGTGAACAAGCTGGTCTTCCATTTGCATGAAGGCCTGCATGGCAATCTGGGCAACATTTCCAACCCACGCCTTTATCAGCACAGCCGCGTGGGCACCAAACGCCTGATCGAAAATTACCTGACCGAAGTGTCCACCGCCCTGAATTATCTGTGCGACAGCAACTTCAAGGAATTCGGGCTGAAAGAGAAGCTCGATTTCTTTGAAACCACCGGTCAGGCCTTCGGACAAAGCTGCCTGATGCTATCCGGCGGCGCAGCCCTGGGCCTGTTCCATATCGGTGTGGCCCGCTGCCTGTGGGAACAGAACCTGCTGCCTTCNGTGATCTCCGGCTCCAGCGCCGGTAGTATCATCGGCTCGGTGGTCGGCACCCACAACGATGAAGAATTGAAGGTGAAACTGGAGCCGGAAAACATTTATCTGGAAGCCTTCAAGGTGTTGGGCTGGAAAGGCCTGGTACGCGGCACCCCGGTGCTGGACGGCGACCATCTGGAAGCCTGCCTGGAAGAAAACATCACCGACATGACCTTCGAAGAGGCCTATCGACACACCGGTCGCGAAATCAATATTACCGTGAGCCCCTACGACCGTAACCAGCACGCGCGCCTGCTGAACTGGCGCACCTCTCCCAATGTGCTGATCCGCAAAGCTTCGCTGGCGTCCTGTGCAATTCCCGGCATTTATCCGCCGGTCTCCCTGTGGGCAAAGAACATCGACGGCGAGCGGGTTCCCTACATCCCCGGCCGCAAGTTTGTTGACGGCTCCATCGTCGACGACCTGCCCATCCGCCGGCTGGCCCGCCTTTACGGGGTCAACCACTCCATCGTCAGCCAGACCAACCCCCATGTGGTACCGTTTCTGTCTCGCAACGAAAACACCGACAGCTCCCTGAGCACCCTGGGCGACTGGGCCCTGCGCAACGTCTC
>NZ_LWEZ01001454.1:0-2321 GCF_001634945.1 Alcanivorax sp. HI0044 | reverse complement strand
GACTGGACCCGCGAGCGCTTCACCATGGACGACGGCCTCTCCAACGCCGTGCGCGAAGTCTTTGTGCGCCTGCACAAGGAAGGCCTGATCTACCGCGGCAAGCGGCTGGTCAACTGGGATCCTGCCCTGCACACCGCCATCTCCGACCTGGAAGTGGAGAACGTGGAAGAACAGGGCCACATGTGGCACTTCCGCTATCCGCTGTCTGATGGCTCCGGCCACCTGGTGGTCGCCACCACCCGCCCGGAGACCATGCTCGGCGATACCGCCGTGGCCGTGCACCCGGAAGACCCGCGCTACAAGGACATGATCGGCAAGACCATTCGCCTGCCACTGGCTGATCGCGACATCCCCATCATCGCCGACGATTACGTGGACCCGGACTTCGGCTCAGGCTGTGTGAAGATCACCCCGGCCCATGACTTCAACGACTATGAAGTGGGCAAGCGTCACGACCTGCCGATGATCAACATCTTGACCATTGATGCAGCGCTGAATGACGAAGTGCCGGAAGCCTATCGCGGCATGGACCGTGTGGATGCACGCAAGAAGGTGGTCGACGATCTGGACGCCCTGGGCCTGCTGGAAAAAGTCGCTGACCACACCCTGCAGGTGCCCCGTGGCGACCGCTCCGGCGTTGTCATCGAACCCTACCTCACCGACCAGTGGTTCGTGGCCGTGGAAGAGCTGGCCAAGCCTGCCATCGCTGCGGTGGAAAACGGCGACATCCAGTTTGTGCCCAAGAACTACGAAAATATGTACTTCTCGTGGATGCGTGACCTGCAGGACTGGTGTATTTCCCGCCAGCTGTGGTGGGGCCACCGCATCCCGGCCTGGTACGACGCTGACGGCAATGTCTATGTGGGCCGTACGGAAGAAGAAGTCCGTGCCGACAACAACCTGGGCGACATCCCCCTGAGCCAGGACGACGACGTGCTCGACACCTGGTTCAGCTCCGCCCTGTGGACCTTCTCCACCCTGGGCTGGCCGGACGACGAGGAAATGCTGCGCACCTTCCACCCCACCGATGTGCTGGTCACCGGCTTCGACATCATTTTCTTCTGGGTGGCCCGGATGATCATGATGACCCTGAAGTTCACCGGCGAGGTGCCCTTCAAGAAGGTCTATGTACACGGCCTGGTGCGTGACAACGACGGGCAGAAAATGTCCAAGTCCAAGGGCAACGTGCTCGACCCGCTGGACATGATCGACGGCATCAAGCTGGAAGAACTGGTAGAAAAGCGCACCAAGGGGCTGATGCAGCCGCAGAAGGAAAAGCAGATCACCAAGCGCACCCACAAGGATTTCCCCGACGGCATCAATGCCTACGGCACCGATGCCCTGCGTTTTACCTTCCTGTCACTGGCCTCCACCGGCCGCGACATCAAGTGGGACATGGGCCGCATCGAGGGCTACCGGAACTTCTGCAACAAGATCTGGAACGCCGCCCGCTATGTGATGATGAACACCGAAGGGGAAGATTGTGGCGTCGCTGCTGACAGCGACATTGAGCTGTCCCTGGCGGACCGCTGGATTATCTCGACCCTGCAACGGGCCGAGCAGGAAGTCAGCGACGCACTGGACAACTTCCGTTTCGACGTGGCCAGCCATGCCGCCTATGAATTCATCTGGAATGAATACTGTGACTGGTATCTGGAGCTTTCCAAGCCAGTGCTCTGGGGTGACGAGTACTCCGCTGCCCAGAAACGTGGTACCCGCCGCACTCTGGTCACGGTGCTGGAAGCCATTCTGCGCCTGGCCCATCCTTTCATGCCTTTCATCACTGAAGAAATCTGGCAGAAGATTGGCCCCATGGCTGGCAAGAGCGGGAACACCCTCATGCTGCAAGCCTTCCCGGCCAGCGACGCCAGCAAGATTGATGAAGAGGCGGAAACCGGCGCGGAATGGGTCAAGGCCGTTATCACTGCAGTGCGCAACATCCGCGGCGAGATGGGCATCCCGCTAGGCAAGGCGTTGCCAATTTATCTGCATAACGGCAAAGACTCCGACCAGGCCCTGCTGGACGCCAACCGCGTCTTCCTGAGTAAACTGGCCAAACTGGAATCCATTACCTGGCTGGCAGCGGAAGACTCCGCCCCTGCCTCCGCCACCGCGTTGGTAGGCGACATGGAGATTTTGGTACCCATGGCCGGGCTGATCGACAAGGAAGCGGAGATCGAACGCTTGTCCAAAGAGACCGACAAGCTGCGCAAGGAAGTGGGCCGCGCAGAAGGCAAGCTGAAGAACCCCAAGTTTGTCGACAAGGCCCCCCAAGCCGTGGTGGACAAGGAAAAAGCCAAGCTGGACGACTACCGCTCCCA
>NZ_LWEZ01001453.1:0-1763 GCF_001634945.1 Alcanivorax sp. HI0044 | reverse complement strand
GAATGCCAGCGGGCAGGTTCCCGTATTGGTGGAAGCGGTAACCAGTGGCTTGCAAAGCCCGCCTATCGCTGCCGCGCTGCTGCTGTTGCTTGGCCTGTTCGTGACTCTGGGCATTGGTTCGTCCTTTTCCACCATTCCCATCATCACCACTCTCTACGTACCGCTATGCTTGGCGCTGGGTTTTTCTCCGCTGGCCACGGCAGCACTGGTCGGCAGCGCCGCCGCCCTGGGTGACGCGGGATCCCCCGCCTCCGATTCCACTCTTGGCCCCACCGCCGGGCTGAATGCGGACGGCCAGCACGACCATATTCGCGATACAGTTATCCCGACCTTCCTGCACTACAACTTGCCGCTGATTGCCGCCGGGTGGCTGGCGGCCATGGTGCTTTAAACAGGCGACGCTCAAGCGATAACGCAATAAAAAGGCGCCATTGGCGCCTTTTTTATTTCACTCAAGCGGACTATTGCCTTACCCCATCGCATCTTCTTCTGCTTTCAACTTACGATATTCAATCGGGGTCATCCCCACCCAGCGTTTGAATGCACGGTAAAAGGTCGAAGGCTCGGAAAAGCCGGTGAGGTAGACAATTTCATCGATGGATTCATCAGTGCCGGCCAGCAAACGTTTAGCCAAACGGCAGCGGTAATCGGCCACCAGCTGGTTGAAGTTGGTGCCGGCATCCGCCAGGCGAGTACGCAACTGGCGCGCCTTGATTCCCAACCGTTCCGCCACCTCTTCCAGGTTGGCGTGACCGGATTCCAGCAGCTCACCAATCAGCCGGTTCACCTGAGCGACCAGATCCTGTTTTTCCAACCGGGCAACCTGTTCACTGGCAAGTTGCTCGTGCAGATGCAACAGCTCTGGTTCGTGATGGGCGGATGGCAAGGTCATCACCTTCGCATCGAAATACATGCCAACGCTGGGCATGTCGAATTTCACCGGGCAATCGAACAGACGCTCATATTCCAACTGATCCGCATGGCGGGCGTGGCCAAAATGCACCTCCACCGGTTCAAACGCATCATCGGTAACGAAGCGGAAAAACTTGATCACGCCCATCATCATGCATTCATTGAGATGACTGAGACGATGACTCCAGATCATTTGCTTGAGGAAAACCCGATCGCCTTCCTCGAACAATTCGCCCTGGGCGGCATCGGACAACAAGCGCTGGTAATCCAGCGCTCGCTTCAGGCCTTCACCAAAGGTAGGACTGGAAAGAAACAGGTACTCCAGCACCTGGCCTTTATAGACGGGAATATGTTCACCCAGATGCAACCCGATATGTTCATCGCCAGACACTTTTTCCAGCGCCTGCCAGAACCATTCCTGGGCATCATGGGGGGTACGCAGGTCAGGGACCTGCAAAATGGACTTGTCGAGTCCAACCTCCGCCAACACGGCATCGGCATCAATACCGGCTTTTACCATGGCCTTGTAGGCCATCCGTAACAGCACACCGGAATCCGTCATTTCTGCCATGCGTTGCCTTGTCCCCAATACAAAAAAAGCTACTCTCAGAATCACTGAGAGTAGCATAAGGATGGCAGGGCCGGAACCAGCGCAGGACCGGCCCGAACCAGGAGATCAAACCGCTTTGAAGCGATCAGGCAGCCTTGCGGGTTTCTGACTGCGGTTCACGGGTCAGAGACACCACTTTGGCACGCAGACCATTGAGCGGCCCCTTGCCGCTGTCATCCTTGCTCTTGTTGGGCAAAGACAGTTTGAAGATCCGCTTCCAGACACTCAGGGACTGCTTCAT
>NZ_LWEZ01001452.1:0-1870 GCF_001634945.1 Alcanivorax sp. HI0044 | reverse complement strand
TGGACGGCCAACCGGTAAACCCGGTGGATTTCCATGAATGCCGACTGGGCGTGGCAGAAACCCTGGATGTGATCGTGGCCCCGAAAGCCGATCAGGCCTACACCCTGTTCGCCCAGAGCATCGACCGCAGCGGCTTCGTACGCGGCACGCTAACACCGGATGCCGCCCTCTCCGCTGCGGTGCCTGACATGGACGCGCCCCCGCCACTGGGCCACACCGAAATGGGCATGGGCGCTATGGACCATCAAGCTTCGGGTCATCAATCCATGAGTCATGGCGCCATGGACCATGACGGCATGAAAATGGGGGATATGAAACACCACGGCACATCCCCTGCCCGCCCGGTTCCCTTTGCCGTGGACAGCAACAACCCGGACCTGCCGCCACGCGACAGCGCCATCGAACATCCTGCCAGTGAATTTGGCCCCGGCGTCGACATGCGCGCCATGGCGCCCGGCGACATGCTGGCCGACCCCGGCATTGGCCTGCGTGACCGGCCCTGGAAAGTGCTCACCTACGCCGACATGGAAACCCTCGGCAGCACTCCCGACAACCCCATCGACAGCCTGCAAGCGGACCGGGAAATCGTGCTGCATCTGACCGGCAACATGGACCGGTACATGTGGAGTTTTAACGGCATCAAGTTTGCCGATTCCGTACCGCTGGAGCTGTTCCACCACGAGCGGGTTCGCATCACCCTGGTGAACGACACCATGATGACCCACCCCATTCACTTGCACGGCCTATGGAGTGATCTGGAACTGGGTAACGGGAAACTGCTGCGCAAGCACACCATCACCGTCAAACCCGGCGAAAAACTCAGCTATCTGGTGCGCGCCGATGCCCTCGGTCGCTGGGCCTATCACTGCCATCTGCTCTATCACATGGAGGCAGGCATGTTCCGGGAAGTGCGCGTCGTTGATGGCAGCACCACCCCTTCCATGCCAGATACACAGACACAGGGCATGCACGACACACATGACAAAGATCATGGAGGGCACCGCTCATGAAAACATTGATGACGCTCCTGGCAGGCAGCATCACACTGGCGGCCACCTCGCCAGCCCTCGCCATGAATAAAAACGAACCGCGTTTTACCCGTGTCATCGTCGACCAGCTGGAAGCCCGTGACAGCGATGAAGGCACCGTCATGGCCTGGGAAGCCAGCGGCTGGCATGGCGGCGACCTGAACAAGCTGTACTTCAGCACCGAAGGCGAACGGTTAATGGATCCGGAGCACGACGGTGAGGACGCCAGTACCGAGGCAGCAGAAACCCGCCTTGCCTGGAACCGGGCCTTTGCTCCCTTCTGGGACTGGCAGCTGGGCGTGCGACGAGACTGGCAACCGGACGATCCCAACCGGGACTGGGCCAGCATCGGTGTTCAGGGCGTCGCGCCCTACCTCTTCGAAGTGGACGCCAACCTGTTTATCGGCGAAGAGGGCCTGACCAACCTGCGCCTGGAAGCCGAATACGAGTTGCTCCTGACGCAAAAGTGGATACTGGTTCCGGAGATCGAAGCCAACCTCTATGGCAAGGACGACCCGGAACTGGGCATCGGCGACGGGCTTGTAAGCCTGGAAGCCGGCCTGCGCCTGCGCTATGAAATCCGCCGGGAAATTGCGCCCTATATCGGGGTCAACTGGGAAAAACAGTACGGCGACACGGCGGACATGACTCGGGCAGCCGGCGGAAAAACGGAAGAAGGCACCGTTGTTGCCGGCATCCGTTTCTGGTTCTGATCTTGCCACGGATGTGCCCGGCCGCCATGGCCGGCGCATCCACCAATTCTTTCATTGTCAGGGAGAACACGATGAAAACCGTTAGCACTCTGCTCGTTATCGCGCTGCTTGCCACCGCCATCATCGGCA
>NZ_LWEZ01001451.1:0-1660 GCF_001634945.1 Alcanivorax sp. HI0044 | reverse complement strand
TCACCAGGTCCGCCTCTGCCAGGGAGGAGTCCAGATCATTGCTCAGCACCACCTCGACGCCGTTCTCCCGGGCGTTCATGGCCGTGGCCGTGAGCGCATCCTCGTCCAGATCACAGGCGATGACCTTGCGTGCCCCGGCCATGGCAGCGGCAATGGCGACCACCCCCGAACCCGGGCCCACATCCACCACACAACGGCCGGCCACCTGCTCGGGATTATCCAGCAGATACTGCGCCAGCACCTGCCCGGAAGCCCAGCAGAACGACCAGTACGGCGGCTCTTCCATGATCGCGTTGACGATTTCCGGGTCCAGCGCCTGCTCCGGGAACAGCTCATCCAGCAGCCACAGGCGCAGGGCGGGCGTTTGTGGCAATGCCTGGCACGACAGGGACACCGCCGGTAATACGCGGTGGAGCCGTTCGTGCAAGGCGTTGAGGCCTACTTTTTCCTGTTCTGTTGTCATACTCTAGGGCCTACTTTTCCTATCCGAAATCGTCGAAGAGAATAACAAAATGACCGGCAGACAGGGATGGATTGGCGTTATCGCGCTACTGCTCAGTGTGACTAGCCCCCTCAAGGCACGGGAAATCTGGACAGACGGCGTACCCGACGCCTATTTCAAACATTTCGTGGAGTTCTACAAGGCCGACCCCAGTGCCATGGGCCGCTGGGCCACCGGGTTGACTCGCATCTCCACCGCACAGCTGGATTACACCCTTAAAGCGCTGGATACCACCCAGTTCACCTACCTGTACCCCATGGAAATCAAGGGCTACGACCTGCCCCGCCACAACGGTATCCCCACCGAGGAACTGTCGTTAATGGCCGTGCGGGCCGGCAAGCTGATTCCGGTGCCCTACCAGATCGACGAGTTCGACAAGACCGGCCTGATCTGGATTGAGGGTGAAAACGACAGCAAGGCGGAAGGCGAGCCCGGCATTTTTGACGATTTTGATGAACTGGTTTTCATGTTCCGCGATGGCGGCTGGGACCGCTTCGATCCGGCGCAGCACACCCTGGCCGAAGGGCAGATGCTGGAAGAAATCCGTCTCGACTCGCCGCGTAACAAACCCCGCTATCTGTATCTGGTGCGCAATAACAGCGAACGTTCACGGGCGGATTATGTGGAGGTGAATCTGGACGAAGGCTGGATCCAGACCACCCTGATGCGCATGGAGTATGAACCCAGGGATTTCACCCAGATCCAGTCCATGGCGCCGCGCCTGGGACCCCACAAGGACAAAAATGTCTTTGATAATGTGTATGTGAATATCAGCACCGGTATCCTCAACCAGAACCTGCGCGTGGACCTGGATACCCGCAAGAACATCAAAGCCACCCCCCTGGCCGTGCGTGACGGCGCCGTGCGCGCCTCCATGCTGGTCAAGGCGCGGGTCTGGTATGCCTATCTGCCTACCTTTTTCAGCCAGAAATTCCAGGTGGATTTCTACGAACAGTCGGTGACCATTCCCTCCCGGTTCGCCATCGGCAGCATGAAGGTATTGAAGTTTTTCCTGATGTTCCTGCGTGAGCCGCGCATTCACTTTGCCATCGATTTCCAGAACCTGGATGGCGCCCGGCTGACCTTTGATTCCGTCTACGACGACAAACAGTACGGGATCGTGGACGGCACCATGAGCGACTTCGAAACCCGCATGAA
>NZ_LWEZ01001450.1:0-21744 GCF_001634945.1 Alcanivorax sp. HI0044 | reverse complement strand
TGTCCGGCATTTTGGCAGAACAGGCGGAATCGGTCCGCGCCGCCTATGCCCCCTGGTTTGATCTGACCCCCACCACCCAACAGGGTGACTGGGTGCGCATTGACGGGGTGCGCCGCGTCACCTGAATCCACAGATTCAGGGAAAACTGAGTGACAGGTCCTTGCGGCCTGTCCCGTTTTTTCTGTAAAACATACTTGCCTGCACACCATCGCCATTCCCGGGCTGCGTGATAGCCTGTTGCGTGCAGCGTGTTGCGATTCATTACCAATAACAATTCAGGCGAAAGCCATGGCCACCCAATACAAGACCCGCTGCCCCCACTGTGCAGCCCAGTTCAAAATTACCGATGAACACCTGAAACAGGCACGCGGTGCGGTACGGTGTGGCTCCTGCCTGCAGATCTTCCAGGCCAATGATTACCTGGTTGATCCCCCGGCACCGCAGCAAGCCGCCCCGCAGGATCGCTGGGCCGGCGCACTGGACGGCACCCACAGTGACGCAGCCTCTTCCGGGGACGAGCAGAAATTTGGCGACGATGACGGCACCGACGCTGATGGCCTGAGCATTCAGGGCATGGAGTTAAGCGACTCGTTCATGAACCTGGATGTGGACGACCCCGCCGGCGGATTAGGCGAAGACTTCGCTGACATGCATGGCGCCGGCCGGGCCAGCCACCATGAAAATGCCGACGAGTCCTGGGCCGAGGCCTTGCTGCAGGAACTGGAAGACGATGAACCCGCCGAGACCAGCCCGGGCGAAACAACCACGTCCGCTCCCGTCAACAACCCTGCCCCTGAGCAGCCAGCTGCGCGCAAAACAGCCCCACCACCACCGAAACAAACCCGACCGGCAGAGCCCGAAGACGACGATGACAGCCTGTTCGGTGGGCTGGACCTGTTTGGCGACGATCTTTACGAGGAACCCGTTCCCATCGGCAAGCCCGTGCGCGAACGTGACAACCATTTCCGCCAGCGCCGGGACTGGGGCGGCCTGGCCAAGTGGACGTCTCTGTCAGTCATCGCTCTGGTTGTGCTGATCGGCCAATACGCCTTCTTCAACTTCGATGACCTGGCCCGTAGCCCGCAATGGCGCCCAATGTACCAGCAAGCCTGTGATGTACTTGGCTGCCAATTGCCCAGCCGCTCAGACATCACCCAGCTGCGCGGCGCCAACCTGGTGGTACGCAGCCATCCGGATTACGCCAACGCCCTGATTGTGGACGCCATCCTGTTCAATGAAGCCAAGTACCCCCAGCCCTTCCCGGAACTGGAACTGAGCTTCAGCGCTCTCAATGGCGGCCCCGTTGCCAGCCGGCGCTTCACCCCACAGGAATACCTGCAAGGGGATCTGCTCGGCATGGAAACCATGCCCACGCGCACCCCGCTGCATATTTCTCTGGAAATCGTGGACCCGGGTGACAAGGCGGTGAACTACAACCTGCGCCTGCTTCCGGCCCCGCAGCCCCGCGACCAGATCAGTCAGCGCTAACCGCATCCAGCCGCACAACAGCAATCCATCGGCAGCCCGTCAGCTCATGGCAGGCTGCCCTTTCATCCCGGGCCGTCGATCTCTATCATTGTCTCCCCTTTTAGACACCCCAAGCCCGGCGCCATGCAGATCGGACCCTATAACCTGCCCAATTCCCTGATTCTGGCCCCCATGGCCGGCGTCACGGATCGCCCTTTCCGGCGTTTGTGCAGGGACCTGGGAGCCGGCCTGCTGGTGTCGGAAATGGTGACCTCGGACACCCGTCTGTGGAACTCTCGAAAGTCTCGCCAACGGTTGGATCACCGCGGCGAACCGGGCCCCATCTCTGTCCAGATTGCCGGCGGCGAGCCGACCATGCTGGCAGACGCGGCCCGCGCCAACGTGGACCACGGCGCCCAGATCATTGATATCAATATGGGCTGCCCGGCGAAAAAAGTGTGCAAGCGCGCCGCAGGCTCCGCCCTGCTGGCCGACCCGGATCTGGTCAGCCGCATCCTGGATGCGGTGGTCAATGCGGTGGACGTCCCCGTCACCCTGAAAATCCGTACCGGTCCCGACCGCGATCAGCGCAATGCCCTCGCCATTGCCCGCATTGCCGAAGCCGCCGGTATCCAGGCCCTCGCCATCCACGGGCGCACCCGCGCCGACAAGTTCAACGGAGAGGCCGAATACACCACCATCAAACAGGTGGTGGACGCGGTTAATATTCCGGTAATGGCTAATGGAGACGTGGATAGCCCGGAAAAAGCTAAACGGGTACTGGAATCCACCGGCGCCGGTGGTATCATGATCGGCCGCGCTGCTCAGGGTAACCCGTGGATCTTCCGGGACACCCTGTATTACCTCGAGCACGGCTCGCTGCCCGCAGCGCCGTTAGTAACGGAAGTCCATGACTGCGTGCAGCAGCACCTGTCCGAACTGCATCATTTTTATGGTGAGTTCATGGGGGTGCGTATCGCACGCAAGCACTTGGGCTGGTACACACAGAACCTGCCCGATGGGGAAGACTTCCGGCGCGGGTTTAACACACTGGAAAATGCCACCGACCAATGCGTGGCAATCGAGCAGTTTTTCCAACAGATCAGCGCCACTACCGACCGGGTTCGTTTCGGTCGTTATGGCGAGGTGTCTGCCCGGAAGAAAAACGGAGCCCTGGCCGCATGACCCTTTCTTCAGTTAACACAGCCGCTGCACGGACACTTACTGAAATGAACACCGCTGAAGCACGAAAGCAGCCGCATCTTACTATTGCGCGCAGTGAAACCCACGATACCTTGCGCAATTGTGTGCGACGTTCGTTAAACGATTATTTCAACCAGCTGGACGGCGAAGCCGTGAGCGAGCTCTACCCGATGGTACTGGCTGAGATGGAAATCCCCCTGCTTGAGAAAGTGCTCGAGTACACCCGTGGTAACCAGACCAAAGCCGCCGAGCTGCTGGGCCTGAACCGCGGTACCCTGCGCAAGAAACTCAAGCAGTACGGCCTGTTGTAAAAACAGGCTGCTATAAATCAGGGCAGTAGGCACTACTGCCCTTTTTTTGTTTCTGGACAACCCGATTTCTCGCAACATGCAACACGCTTCATGCAACACGCAAAACCGCTACCACGCCTAGCGTGCCAGCATATCGCGTGCCGCGTGCAAGCGTCACCAAAGGTGACTTATGAGCAAAGCCGTTGAACGTGCACTGATCAGTGTTTCCGACAAGACTGGTATCGTCGAATTTGCCCAGGCCCTGGCCGACAAGGGCGTGGAGCTGCTGTCCACTGGCGGTACCTTCAAGAAACTGCAGGAGGCCGGCATCGCGGTGCGCGAAGTCTCTGACTACACCGGTTTCCCGGAAATGATGGATGGTCGGGTGAAAACCCTGCATCCGAAAGTGCACGGCGGCATCCTCGGCCGTCGTGGCCAGGACGAACAGGTCATGGCCGACAACGGCATCAGCCGCATTGATCTGGTGGTGGTCAACCTGTACCCATTCGAAGCCACCGTGGCCAACCCGGATTGCTCCCTGATCGATGCCATCGAGAACATCGATATCGGTGGCCCGACCATGGTGCGCTCTGCGGCCAAGAACAATGCCCACGTGGGCATCGTCACCGCTGCCGGTGATTACCAGCGCGTGCTCGACGACATGGATGCCAACGATGGCGCCCTGTCCGACACCCTGCGTTTCGACCTGGCCATCAAGGCGTTCGAACACACCGCAGCCTACGACAGCGCCATTGCCAACTACTTCGGCAAGAAAGTCGGTGAAAACAATGACGACTTCCCGCGCACCATCAACCTGAACTTCGAAAAAACCCAGAACATGCGCTACGGCGAGAACCCGCACCAGAAAGCGGCCTTCTACACCGAGCGCAACCCGGCACCGGCCTCCATCGCCACCGCGAAGCAGTTGCAGGGCAAGGAACTGAGCTATAACAACATCGCCGACACCGACGCCGCACTGGAGTGCGTAAAAGGCTTCACCAAGCCCGCCTGTGTGATCGTCAAGCACGCCAACCCCTGCGGTGTGGCGGTGAGTCTGGACGGCATCGGCAAGGCCTACGATCTGGCCTTTGAAACCGACACCGAATCCGCCTTTGGCGGCATCATTGCCTTCAACCGTGAGCTGGATGCGGACACCGCCAAGGCCATCGTCGATCGCCAGTTCGTGGAAGTAATCATCGCCCCCAGCGCCACCGACGAAGCTCTGGCAATCACCGCCGCCAAGAAGAACGTGCGCGTGCTGGTGTGTGGCGAAATCCAGGGCCCCACTGAGGGCGGCCTGGACTACAAGCGCGTTAACGGCGGCCTGCTGGTGCAGGATCGCGACATCGGCATGATCACCGAAGGCGACCTGAAAGTGGTCACCAAGCGCGCCCCCACCGAAGCCGAGATGCACGATCTGATCTTCGCCTGGAAAGTGGCCAAGTTCGTGAAATCCAACGCCATCGTCTACGCCAAAAACCGTCAGACCGTGGGCGTGGGTGCCGGCCAGATGAGCCGCGTGAACTCTGCGCGCATCGCCGCCATCAAGGCCGAGCACGCAGGCCTGCAGGTGGAAGGCTCGGTGATGGCATCCGACGCCTTCTTCCCGTTCCGCGATGGCATCGACAACGCCGCCAAGGTGGGCATCAGCTGCGTGATCCAGCCGGGCGGCTCGATCCGCGACGAAGAAGTCATCAAAGCCGCCGACGAAGCCGGCATGGCCATGGTCTTCACCGGCATGCGTCATTTCAGGCATTAAGGCGTCGGACGTCTGAGGTCGGACGTCTGACGACAAAACCCGGGTTAGCGTCCGACGTCCGACGTCCGACATCTGACCCGTCTCCCATTGAGACAACGTCAGAAGAGGCAATAACCTCAATGAAAGTTTTGATCATTGGCGGCGGTGGCCGCGAGCATGCGCTGGCATGGAAAGTGGCTCAGGCCGAGTCGGTAGAAAAGGTATTCGTGGCCCCGGGTAACGCCGGCACCGCACGCGAAGCCAAGCTGGAGAACGTGGCCATCGATGTGCTGGATCAGCCAGCCCTACTGGCCTTCGCCAGGGACAACGGCGTTGACCTGACCATCGTCGGTCCGGAAGCCCCGCTGGTGGAAGGCTTGGTGGACACCTTCCAGGATAACGGTCTGAAGTGCTTTGGCCCCAGCAAGGCGGCTGCCCAGCTGGAAGGCTCCAAGGCTTTCACCAAGGACTTCCTGGCGCGCCAGAAGATCCCGACCGCGGCCTACGGCAACTTCACCGACATGGACGAAGCGCTGGCTTACGTCCGTGAGCAGGGTGCCCCCATCGTGATCAAGGCCGACGGCCTGGCTGCGGGCAAAGGCGTGATCGTCGCCATGACCCTGCAGGAAGCGGAAGATGCGGTGCGCGACATGCTGGATGGCAACAAGTTTGGCGACGCCGGTCACCGCGTGGTGGTGGAAGAATTCCTGGAAGGCGAAGAAGCCAGCTTTATCGTCATGGTGGACGGCAAGAACGTGTTGCCCATGGCCACCAGCCAGGACCACAAGCGCGTCGGCGACGGCGACACCGGCCCCAACACTGGCGGCATGGGCGCCTACTCCCCGGCCCCGGTGGTCACCGATGCGGTGTACCAGCGCATCATGGACGAGGTGATCACCCCCACCGTGGAAGGCATGGCATCTGAAGGCATGCCCTACACCGGCTTTCTGTACGCCGGACTGATGATCAACCCGGATGGTGCCCCCAAGGTGATCGAATACAACTGCCGCTTTGGTGATCCGGAAACCCAGCCGATCATGATGCGCCTGCAGTCCGATCTGGCCGCCCTGTGCCTGGCGGCACTGGACGGCAAACTGGACCAGACCGACATCCAGTGGGACCCGCGCCCCACCCTCGGTGTGGTCATGGCCGCTGGCGGCTACCCGGACAGCTACAACAAGGGTGACGTGATCGACGGGCTTGATCAGGCCGATTCCGATACGGTGAAAGTCTTCCACGCGGGCACCGCCGAAAAAGACGGCCAGGTGGTCACCAGTGGTGGCCGGGTCCTGTGCGTCACCGGCGTCGGCGACACCGTGGGCGACGCCCAGGCCAACGCCTATGAGGGTGTGAAGCAGATCACATGGCGCGACGCCCAATACCGTTCCGACATCGGCTACCGTGCAGTGGCCCGCGAAAAAGCATAAAGTACAGGCAACTAAGAATTAAAGGTGAGCCGGACCCGGCTCGCCTACCAACACACCTTCGGGGGGTTGCCATGTCGAATCAAACGGCGGATATGTCACGTCTTGAGGATTTCATTCCTTTTGACTGCCTCAGTGAATCCCATCGCAATGAAATCCAGGGCCAGATCGAAGTCATCAAGATCGGCCCCGGTCGACTCCTGTTCAAGCGCGGCCAGAGCAGCGACAAGGCCTACTTCCTGATCGAAGGTTCGCTGGATCTCACCGATGCCAGTTTTCAGGTGCGCCACTTCACCGCTGACGACGATGAAAACTACCTGGCCATCGACAACTACGCCGAACACACCATCAACGCCATCACCGCCGAAGCCACCACGCTCTACGCCATCGACCGCAACAAGCTGGACCTGCTGATGACCTGGACCCAGGCCGCCGAGTCCATGCTTGACGAAGACGACGATGAAAATGAGCGGGACTGGATGGACGCGCTGCTTTCCTCGGAACTGTTCTCCGCAGTGCCCCCGGCCATGATTCACAGCCTGTTCGTGAAATTCGAAGAACGCGAAGTCCAGCTCGGCGAAACCATTGTCACCGAAGGCGAAGACGGCGACACCCTGTTCGTGATCAAACAGGGCAAAGCCATGGTCACCCGCACCAAGGGAGCCAAGCAGGAAACTCTGGCCGCCCTCTCCGCCGGCCGCTTCTTTGGTGAAGACGCCCTGATCAGCGACAGCCCACGCAATGCCACCATCACCATGACCAGCGACGGGGTATTGATGTGTCTGGGTAAAAACGATTTTCAGGCAATCCTGCAGGACTCCGTGATTCGCCACGTCACTGAAGATGAGCTGGACACGATGGTGCTGGAAGCCGACACCGCCTGCATCCTGGTGGATGTACGCCTGCCCATGGAATTCCGCCATGACCGCACCCCCGGTGCCCGCAACCTGCCACTCAATGAATTACGCCGCGAAGTACAAAATCTCGAGAAGGATTTTTTCTACGTGGTATGCGGTGATGGTCGACGTAGCGAGCTTGGAGCCTATATCCTCTCCGAAGCGGGTTTGAACGCCTATGTGCTTGACCGGGGAAAACCGACGGATGCAAAAGAAGAATCCCATGCTGAGGCTAAACAAGCCTGACTCTCTATTCTTTCTCCTGGTGCTGGCCCTGTGCGCCAGCGCCAATGCAGTCTTCGCAGACGCGCCCCCGCCCTTTGTCGTCCATAGCCAGCCTGACCAGGCACGCATCACCATCTATTCGGAATATTACCGTGATGCCTCCGGCGGCGCGGATATTCGCACTATCAGCCAGCCCCCCATTACCGAGCACTTCCAGCCCGCCACACGCTATATCGAACGGCTAGGGATTCGCGACGGTTATTGGTGGGTGCGCGTCGCCTTGCAAAACGAACTGAGCAATCAACAGGACTACGCACTGGTTGTCACAGGCAACCCCAATGCCCGCGTGTTTTTGCCCGGCGCAGATGGCCATTACACCCAGGCGAGCCAGGAGCAACGGATACCCGGCCGGGAGGCCAGCTACCGGCTACACCTGCCCACCGGTGAACCACAGCTGATCTACCTGCGACTCCAGCCCCAGGGCTACCTCACCTACGGCCTGACCCTGAACGACATCAACGCCCAGGTGGCACAACAAAGCCACACCAACGCCGTGTACATGCTGCTCGCCGGCGCCCTGCTGATTCTCGCCATCTACAACCTGACCGCCGGCGCCATGCGGGGTGGGAGAACCTACTTTTACCATTGCGGCTTTATTCTCTCCATTCTGGTCATCAGTCTGGTTCTGGCCGGTTTTCTTCCCCAGTCGCTGACAGAGAACAGTACCGTTCAGCCCCGCACCCTGTTCGTGATGATGATGATCGCGCTGTTTTCCGCCACCGGCGTCGCGCGCTCCTTTTTTGATCTTTCCGTCAAGGCCCCGCTTCTGCACCGCATCATGGTGGGACTGAAATGGGGCTCACTGGCCTTTATTCCCCTGATCCTCGTGCTCCCCGTCGCCCTGGCCGCCAGTGCCAGCTTCGCCATCGTCAGCCTGGCCGCATTCATTTTGCTGATTCTGGGCTACACCAGCTGGCACCGGGAGCTGAATGGCGGCGGACTGTTTTTCCTGACTACGCTTCTGGTCAGCGGGCCTGCCCTGCTGGTTTGTCTGGCCTATCTGGGCATCCTGCAAACCAGCGCAGAACTGCCCCAGTGGCTACTGGCAACCACCATGCTGGAGGCAGTCACTCTGGGCATCGGCTTGCGGGTCAGCCACCGCCATCAAGCACTTCTGCATATCGAACAAAAACGCTCACAGGCCGTGGCGGAAACCGTGGATGCCACGCGTCGGGAAACCCTGTCCAGAATTGGCCATGATGTACGCACCCCGCTCAGCGGCATCCTCGGCATGGCAGAAATCCTCGCTGACACCCCGCTGACCCCGAACCAGCGCGAGTGCGTCGGCGCCATTCAGAACGCCGGCGACAACCTGCTGCGCATCATCAACGATGTCCTGGAGCACTCGCAGCTCTCCACCCGCGGCACCGACATCAACCACAGCGCACTGGATATTCATGACCTGGTCATGGAAGCCGTGGATCTGTTCAAGGAACGGGCGGAAGAAAAGCAGATAGAACTGATCACCCATGTGCACACCAATGTGCCGGGCCGGGTGGTCGGCGATGCCGGCCGCCTGCGTCAGATTCTTACCAACCTGACCGGCGCCCTGATTCGCCATGGCCACCCCGGCGAAATGGTGGTGGACGTTTCCATGGAACCCACCGGTCAGGCCGACCGCGTTCGTTTTGGTTTCACCGGCAGCGCCATGAATGAGGAAACCCTCAAGCGTTTGCGGGACAACCAGAAACAGAACGAAAGCAGCCACCTGAGCCTGGCCATTGCCGAACAACTGGTGGAAGCCCTGGGCGGACGCATGGGTACATTGCAGGATCACAAGGATGTGCATTACTGGTTCGTGGTGCCACTGCCTGCCGAGGATGCCCCCGCGCCAAGCACCAACGTGGATACAACCGCGCTCTCCGGACGCAGCCTGTTGGTGGTGGACGACTCCAGCACCGTGACCCGGGTACTGCGTCACCACGCCCTCTCGTGGGGCATGCGCGTCACCGCCTGCCACGACCCACGCGAGGCTCTTGCGTCCCTGCGCACCCAGGCCAACATCAACGAGCCTTACGATATCGTTGTCCTGGATCACCACATGCCCGGCATGGACGGCATGCAACTGGCTGCCCGCATCCATGAAGACCCGGTCATCGTGCATCCCACCGTGCTCGTCATGCTAACCGGCATCAACAATGCCCCCACGGCGACCCAGGCCCGCAATGTGGGCATTCACCGTGTGCTGTCCAAGCCGGTCTCCGCACCGCGGCTGCGCCAGGCACTGGCAGAAGAATTAGGCCTGGGGCATCCGTCGGTGTCAGAACACAGCCAACCACAACACCAGCCAGACCCCGGCCTGAAACTGCTGGTGGCGGAAGATCATTACCTGAGCCAGAAGGTGATTCGCGGTATGCTGGGCAAATTGGGCCTGAAGGCGGATATTGCCTCCAATGGCAAGGAAGCGCTGGAACTGGCCAGCAACACGCGCTACGACCTGATCCTGATGGATTGCGAAATGCCGGAAATGGATGGCTTTGAAGCCACCCGGATGATCCGGGCACAGGAGCAAAAACAGGGCCTGCCAGCGGTGCCCATTGTGGCCCTGACGGCCCATATCCTGCGTGAGCACAAAGACCGCAGCCTGGCAGCCGGCATGAACGCCCACCTGCCCAAACCCGTGGAATTGAATGTATTACGAGAGACACTGGTTCGGTTTACCCAACCCGACAGCACCGATGCGGACTCATGGTTAAGCAACGACGAAGTGCCCGACTAAGAAGGCACGCCTGATCAAGCACAGGGGCAAACCGCCAAGCCGCAGTTACGCGCCGGCACTGACCGCCCGCCCCTGGCACCATTGTCGTAGCCGCGCCAGCGATTCCGCCATGGTCACCGACAGCGGTACGGTCGCTTCCAGCTCGGCCTCCAGCAAGGCCTGATCCAGTGGCTGATCCCCGGCCCCGGCGCTATACAACCCGGCCACCACCGCCTGCTCGATCTCAGCGCCGGTAAAGCCATCGCTGTGCTCCGCCAGGCGAGCCAGATCAAACGCTGATACGGTTTGTCCGCGCTTTTGCAGATGGATCCGGAAGATCACTTCCCGGACCTCACTGGACGGCAAATCCACAAAGAAGATCTCGTCCAGGCGCCCCTTGCGGATCAACTCCGGGGGCAGCCGTTCAATATCGTTGGCGGTGGCGACCATAAACACCTGACTGCGGTTTTCCGCCATCCAGGTCAACAAGGTGCCAAGCACCCGGCGGGAGGTGCCGCCATCGTTATCACCCACCGCAATCCCTTTCTCGATTTCATCGATCCACAGCACACAGGGCGACATGGTTTCCGCCATGGCCAACGCCTCGCGCACATTACGCTCGGATTCCCCGAAGAATTTGTTGTAGATAGCCCCCATATCCAGGCGCAACAACGGCAGCCCCCAAAGCCCGGCCACCGATTTGGCCGCCAGGCTTTTACCGCCGCCCTGCACGCCCACCAGCATTACCCCACGGGGCGAGTCGATACCTTCACCCTGATTGCCATGGAAGGCACTTTCACGCTTGCCCAGCCAGTCTTTCAGACCCTGCAACCCGCCCACATTAGCGAAGCTGTCAGTGTCGTATTCGTAGCTCAGTACGCCGTCCATTTCCATCAATGCAAACTTGGCTTTGTTCACCTCCGGCAGGTCCGCCTCGGTGATGGCGCCATCGTGGATAATCGCCCCACGGGCCAGCTTACGGGCATCTTCCACGCTCAAGCCACGCAGGTTGCGCACCAGCCGGTCCAGCGAGGCCCGGTCCGCGCGCACCCGTTCGCCCCGCTCTTTCTTGAAACGGCGCGCTTCGTCCTGAACGATGTGCTCCAACTGCTTTTCATCGGGCATGGACAGGCTGAAGCGAGTGCAATAACGGCGCAGTTCCGCGGGAATGGTCAATTCATGGCTGATCAGCACTAGAGTGTGATGCAGGCGCTCATGGTGCAGGGCGATTTCCTTGAGCAACCGGACGTGCTTTGGCTCACCGTCCAGATAAGGGTGCAGATCACACAGCGCATAGATCCCCGGCTCATTGGTACCGCGAATCTGTCCCAGCATGGCATCCGGTTCAATGGTGTGTTTCTGGCTGGGGCTGTCTTCCAGTTCCAGCCGGCGCAGGCCGTCCACCGCATTCCAGCCGAACACCGGTCGCCCCTCTCGCATCCCCAGGCGGCGAATCAAATCCAGCGCCCGCAGCTCCTCCCAGGTTTCAATCACCACGATGGGATAGCGGGACTCAAGCAGCATTTTCAGGTCGTTCAGATCACTCATTGTTTTATGCTTGCACGCCTCACGCTTCACGCTGGCATGCAACGCCCTTCTTGTTTTGAGGGCTCTTAGGCTACACTAGATCTCCCATTTCTTTCAGCATGCAAGCATGTTGTGTGTTTGCATGCAGCGCTGATAACTATGACTGAACGCCGACTGTCACCTCTGGATCGCCTGCTGGCCCGTGCCGACAATGCCCTGCGCACCCTCACGCCCGGCACCGTACAGGCCGAACGCAGCCCCACGTCCTCGCCTACCGGTCCCGGCAGCGACATACAGCCGGGCACACTGCCCGGCGACCAGCGCCGCCATGTGCTTGGATTGATGCGCATTAACCATACCGGCGAGGTGTGTGCCCAGGCGCTTTATCAGGGTCAGGCCAGCACCGCCAGCCTGCCGCATATCCGCCATGCCATGGAAGAATCCGCTCGGGAAGAGGAAGACCACCTGGCCTGGTGTGAAGAGCGCATTCAGGAACTGGGCGGCGTGCCCAGCAAACTCAATCCGCTGTTCTATGCCATGAGCTATGCGGTAGGCGCTACCGCCGGGTTGATTGGTGATCGCTGGAGCCTGGGCTTCGTGACAGAAACGGAAAATCAGGTGGTCAAACACCTGGAATCCCATCTCTATCAGGTACCGGAAAGCGACCTGCGCACCCGGGCCATTCTCGAGCAAATGAAAACCGACGAGCTCAAACACGCCGTCACCGCCAAAGACGCCGGCGGCGCCGACCTGCCTCTGCCCGTACGCCACGCCATGACGCTGATGAGCAAGGTGATGACCTTTACCACCTATCGTATCTAGGGAGCCTCTGAATAACTCCTTGCGTACTCAGCGTGGTCTGGAGCGTGCAGCTGTTGTGTCTTGTCTCGATGGTCAGGGTGGCTCCCTTTCCAAGAGACAAGGCGTAACAGATGGGCGCTCCAGGCCGCGCCCTTCGGGTCTTTCAGGCTGGCCCGCACTCGTTGTTGCACTTTTTTGATGGATGGACATACACCTTCAAAAGCGCGCCTAGACTGCGAACCAGCCTGAAAGACTGAGCATGCAAGGAGTTATTCAGAGGCTCCCTAACCAACGCTTCAAGAATTTCACCTGTAGGAGCACATCTTGAGGTGCGAACCACGCGTAGCGTGAAATCAGCCGAAGGACGATCAGGCATTCCAGATAGAAAAATCTGTCGAGTCCTGAAAGGGTTGTTGCCTCGCTGTCGCTCGGTTCGCACCTCGAGTGGTGCTCCTACAGCGGCTTCGCAGCCAACAACAAAAAGGCCGCACCCAAGGTGCGGCCTTTTTGTTTTGCGTGTCGCATGCAGCGTGAAGCGTGCTGCGGGTTTAACCTAGGTTGCGGCTGTAGAAAATCTCCAGCATCTCTGTGCGCAAACGCTCTTCGATCTGATCCAGTTCTTCCTGCTCGAACTCATCACTACCCGCACCAAACAGATAGTTATCGATATCGAAGTCCTTCAGCAGCATCTTGGTGTGGAAGATATTTTCCTGATACACATTCACGTCGATCATCTGATAGGCGTTCTGGGTATCTTCGGTCAGGAAATTCTGGATGGAATTGATGTCGTGATCAATAAAGTGCTTGGTGCCATCCAGATCCCGGGTCATGCCACGCACCCGATAGTCCACGGTAACGATATCGGAATCGAAACTGTGGATCAGGTAATTCAACGCACGTAGCGGGGAAATCACACCACAGGTGGAGACATCCACATCCACTCGAAACGTGGAAATACCGTTATCTGGATGGGATTCCGGATAGGTATGCACCGTCACATGACTCTTGTCCAGGTGAGCCACCACCGTCTCCGGCAACGGGCCCGGCGCTTCTTCGTCCCAGTCAGACCCATCCGGCGGGGTTTCGTGCTCGGCGATCAGCATGGTCACACTGGCACCCTGCGGATCGTAATCCTGGCGGGCCACATTCAAAATGTTGGCACCAATGATTTTGGTCACGTTGGTGAGAATCTCGGTGAGACGCTCCGCGTTATACAGCTCGTCAATATATTCGATATATTCCTGACGATGCTGCTCGGTCTTCGCGTAAGCAATATCGAAAATATTGAAGCTCAAGGATTTGGTCAGGTTGTTGAAACCATGAACCGTAATCTTGGGATTGGGATCTTTCACCACAGCCGTACCCCATGGGCGTTTCATCGCCACGTTAAGACAAACACACCACCGCACCCCGTGCGGCTACCTTGTTTGCAACATCCCGAAGGACGCCGCGAATCACCGGCCAGGCCGGCATATTGCGTTACTGAGGCACCCACCGGGCACCTCAGCCTTCAATGGTATAACTATGGGTGATCTCGACACCACCGCGTGTCAGCATAATGCTGGCAGAGCAGTATTTCTCTGCCGACAACTCAACCGCCCGTTTCACATGGGCTTCCTTGAGGCTGTTGCCGCTGACAATAAAGTGCAGGTGGATCTTGCTGAACACCGCCGGTACTTCATCGGCCCGCTCGGCAGTCAGCTCGCAGCGGCAATCAGTCACGTCCTGTCGGGATTTCTTGAGAATATGGATCACATCAAAGGAGGAACAGCCGCCCACGCCCAGTAACAGGGTTTCCATGGGGCGCGGCCCACGGTTCTGGCCACCGTGATCCGGCGGGCCATCCATCAGCACCTTGTGGCCGCTTTCGGTTTCCGCTTCATAGCAGGCTTCGCCCTGCCACTTAACCACTGCTTTCATGGTGATCTCCTGGTCTGTCACCCCATCTCAAACGCAGGCCGAACGCCTGATTGCGCCCACCCCGGAAGGGGGCGCAGAGTACCATAGCACGGGGGCTGCGCCACCCCTTTCAGGGTAGGTCGATGGGAATAATTTACCGATATATCACCAACCCGGAAAATCGGCGTATCTGGCCGAAAACCCGTTACTTAATCCGGGTTTAGCTACCGCCTGCCCTGTGAAAATCGAGAGTGAGAGCCAGTTCCCTTGGCATAACTCATAAAAACAGGCAATATCCATACGCTTATTGGCTAAGACATTTTTCTGGCTTCAAGACTGAGCGCCCATGACTGACGGCAACAAAATTATTCCAAATCTGGACCACTTCCTGGCCCATTGCCACCGCCGTAAATATCCGGCGAAAAGCACCATTATCTATGCCGGCGATGAATCGGATGCGCTGTATTACATCCTGAAAGGCTCTGTGACGGTCATGATCGAGGACGACGATGGTCGCGAAATGATCATGGCGTATCTCAATGAAGGGGATTTCTTCGGTGAAATGGGGCTGTTTGAAAACGACCCCTCGCGTTCCGCCTGGGTGAAAGCCAAGAGCGAATGCGAAGTCGCGGAGGTGAGCTATGCCAAATTCCGGCAGCTGGCCCGCGAAGACGCCGACATCCTGTTCACGGTGTCCGCCCAGATCGCTGGCCGCCTGCGTGCCACCACCCGCAAGGTGGGGGACCTGGCATTCCTGGATGTGACTGGCCGTGTTGCAGGCACCCTGCTGGACCTGTGCAAGCAGCCCGATGCCATGACGCACCCGGACGGCATGCAGATCAAGGTCACCCGCCAGGAAATCGGCCGCATTGTCGGCTGCTCCCGGGAAATGGTGGGCCGGGTACTCAAGAACCTGGAGGAACAGGGTCTGGTCTCCGTAAAAGGCAAGACCATGGTGGTGTACGGGACGCGGTAAAAAGCAGTTAACCGTTAATAATGAATAGTTAATAGCTGCGCGTCGAACACCATCCGATACTGAAAACCAAGCGGCCGCGCCCAGAGTCTGGGCGCGGCCGCTTGCATTTGAACGGTGAGATCCATCAGCGTTTCTGAAAGGCTTTCATTTCCTTCTGAATGAAGTGCTCCACCAAGTTCCGGTACAGATCTTCAACCATGTCCGCATCCAGCCCTTCCTGCTCTGCCCAATATCTTCTGGTCTGGAGCATGGCTCTGAAACGCTCCGGCGCACGCACCCCATCCTCGCTGGTCTTGAAGGCCGCGGCAGCATGTACATACCCCGCCCTTTCTCCCAACAATGCAATGATTTGCCTGTCGCTACGGTCGATTTCGGCACGGATGTCCTCCATACCCAGGCATTCCTGAGGTGACTTTCCTGTCATTCCAAATCCTCTCACCCAACGCGGTTTGTCGGCTTACGCCGCTGCGCGGCTAAGCCGATCTACAAACCTCGCAACTCGTACGCTCAGAAGAACAGCTTCTTGAGTTCAGCGCCCGGGTCTTCAGCGCGCATGAAGGCTTCGCCGACCAGAAAACTGTGGATGCCGCTCTTGCGCATCAATTGCACGTCAGCGCTGCTGTGGATACCACTTTCAGTCACCACCATGCGATCACCCGGCACTTGTTGTGCCAGCGTCAGCGTGGTGTCCAGGCTGGTTTCAAACGTGTGCAGGTTACGGTTATTGATACCGATCAGCTCGGCGTTCAAGGCTACCGCCCGGTGCAGCTCTTCTTCGGTATGAACCTCTACCAGCACATCACAGCCGGCCCGCTGGGCAGCATGATACAGCTCATTCATCTGGGCATCAGACAGCGCCGCAGCGATCAGCAGCACCGCATCCGCCCCCATGGCCCGGGACTCGAAAACTTGCCACGGATCGATCATGAAATCCTTGCGTAGCACCGGCAGATCCACCGCGTTGCGGGCAGCACGCAAATAATGCTCATCGCCCTGGAAAAAATCCTTGTCGGTGAGCACCGACAGGCAGGCTGCGCCGTTGGCTTCGTAACTACGGGCAATCGACACCGGGTCGAAATCATCGCGGATCACACCTTTACTGGGTGACGCCTTCTTGATTTCGGCAATTACCGCCGGCTGGTGATCTCTCACCCGGTCGAACAGGCTGGCAATAAACCCCCGCGCCTTGCGCTGGTTTTCTGCCATGGATTGCAAATCGCCCAAGGTGTAATTGTTCTTGCCGATGGCAATCTCTTCCTGCTTGCGGGCGATAATCTTGTCGAGAATAGTGCCTGTGCTCATAACCTCGCTCCTTATGCTGATTCGTCGCCAACCTTGAGGGCGGTGCTGAACTGAGCCAGCTCGCGCATACGCTCTGCCGCCTCTCCATTGTGGATCAGGTCTTCGGCCATGCGTACCCCCTCTTTGTGAGTCCGGGTAACACCGCTGACATAAATGGCTGCGCCAGCGTTAAGGGCGATCATGTCCGCCGCCTTGTTGGCCGCTTCCGTGGTGCGCTTGCTAAAGGCGTCCTTGATCAGCGCCAGGGACGCCGCCGGGTCCGTCACGTCCAGACCCACCAGGGAATCGGATTCCAGCCCCAGATCTTCCGGGGTCAGGTCATACTCCTGGACTTCACCGTCCTTGAATTCCGCCACATGGGTGCGCGCCGCCAGGCTGATCTCATCCAGACCATCCTTGCTGTGCACCACCATGATGTGCTCTCCACCCAGGCGCCCCATCACTTCCGCCAGGGGGCGACAAAGCTTTTCCGAGAACACCCCCATGACCAGGCGCTGCACGCCGGCCGGGTTTGTCATCGGGCCAAGAATATTGAACAGGGTGCGCATACCCAGCTCCTTGCGCGGCCCTACGGCGTATTTCATGGCCTTATGGTGGTTCGGCGCAAACATGAACCCCACGCCTACGCTATCGACACACTTGCCAATCTGCGCCGGGTTCAGGTCCAGTGCAATACCTGCCGCTTCCAACAGGTCCGCCGAGCCACTCTGGGAGCTGACCGAGCGCCCGCCATGTTTGGCCACGTGCGCACCGGCGGCAGCGGCCACAAAACTGCTGGCCGTGGAGACATTAAACAAGTTCGCGCCATCACCACCGGTACCAACGATATCGACCAGATACTGGCGGTTTTCCACACTCACCCCGGTGACCAGCTCACGCATCACCATGGCCGCGCCGGTGATTTCGTCCAGGGATTCACTTTTCATCCGCAGACCCATCATCAGCGCACCTATTTGTGCATCCGTGGCACCACCGGTCATCACCTGGCTCATCACATCGCGCATTTCCTCAATGCTCAGGTCAATCTGATCGACCACCTTGGCCAGCGCTTCCTGAATATTCATGCCGCATCCCCCTGCTCATCGTGCTTCAAAAAATTCTCAAGCAGGGCATGACCGTGCTCACTCAGTATGGATTCAGGATGATACTGAACCCCTTCAATGGGCAGGGTCTTGTGACGCATCCCCATAACCTCATCCACACTGCCATCGTCTTTCAAGGTCCACGCGGTCATTTCCAGGCAGTCCGGCAAACTGTCTTTTTCGACGACCAGCGAGTGGTAGCGGGTGGCGGTATAGGGCGATGGCAAATGCCGAAACACGCCTTTGCCGCTGTGGTATATCGGCGAGGTTTTACCATGCATCACCTGCCGGGCCCGCACCACCTGGCCACCAAACGCCTGGCCAATGCTCTGGTGCCCCAGACACACGCCCAGAATTGGCAGTTTGCCGGCAAAGTGCTTGATAGCAGCGATGGAGATACCCGCCTCATTGGGCGTACAAGGGCCGGGAGAGATCATCAGGCGATCCGGGTTCAGGGCTTCAATCTCTTCCAGGCCAATCTGGTCGTTGCGATGCACCAGCACCTCGGCCCCCAGCTCCTGCAGATACTGCACCAGGTTGTAGGTAAAGCTGTCGTAATTATCGATCATCAGCACGCGCATTATCGCTGCCCTCCGTCTGCCAGGTTGAGACCACCCAATGCCATGTTCACCGCCCGGAACACGGCCCGGGCCTTGTTCATGGTCTCGTCCCATTCGGATTGCGGCACAGAATCGGCAACGATGCCGGCCCCGGCCTGCACGTACAGACGCTGGTCCTTGATCACCGCGGTACGGATGGCGATCGCCGTATCCATGTCACCGTTGAAGCCAATATAGCCAACCGCGCCACCATAGACGCCGCGCTTGGTAGGTTCCAACTCGTCAATGATTTCCATGGCGCGAATCTTGGAGGCTCCGCTCAGGGTGCCAGCCGGGAAGGTCGCCCGCAGCACATCCAGCGGCCCCAGCTCTTCACGCAGCTCGCCTTCCACGTTGGATACGATATGCATCACGTGGGAGTAGCGCTCCACCACCATTTTGTCGGAAACGTCCACCTTGCCGGCCTTGGAGACCCGACCGATGTCGTTGCGCCCCAGATCGATCAGCATCAGGTGCTCGGCGATTTCCTTGGGGTCCGCCAACAAGTCTTTCTCCAGTGCCTGGTCTTCCGCCTCATTGGCACCGCGTTTGCGCGTGCCGGCCAAGGGCCGCACGGTGATGCGCCCTTGCTCAGCGCGGGCCAGAATTTCCGGCGACGACCCGGCAATATGGAAATCGTCCAGATCCAGATAAAACATATACGGGGACGGATTCAGGTAACGCAGGGCGCGGTACAGATCCAGCGCCGGCGCCTGGAACGGGCAGCTCATGCGCTGGGAGGGCACAACCTGCATCACGTCGCCCGCCAGAATGTACTCGCGAATAGTTTCCACACCGGCCTTGAACGCCGCTTCCGGAAATTCATTGTGGAAATCGTTCTCGTCCACCGGTTCGCCGTACACCGTGTGCTCCGGCTCCGGCAGCGGGGAACGCAGCTGGGCCTCCAACGCATCGAGGCGCTGCTCGGCACGCATCAACACCCCCTCTTCCTTCGGGTCCACATGCACCACGAGGAAAAGCGCACCGCGCAGGTTATCGAAGACCACCACTTCCTCGGACCGCATCAGCAGGATATCGGGCACACCCAGCACGTCCTCCCCGGGCGCCGGGCCCAGGCGTGGCTCGAAAAAACGCACGCTGTCATAACCGAAGTACCCCACCAGGCCACCGTTGAAACGGGGCAAATTGGGCAGGTCCGGGCTGCGATAGGCTTGCCGATACGTCTCGACCCAGGCAATGGGGTCAGCCACGTCCTGCTGCTGACGCCCGCCGGGGCCATCCACCTGCACATGCTGCCCGGTAATCCGCACCACCTCCGTGGCCGGCAGGCCGATAATCGAATAACGCCCCCAGCGCTCGCCACCCTGCACCGATTCAAACAGGTAGGTGTAAGGGCCTGACGCCAGTTTGCGATAGGCCGACAACGGGGTATCCAGATCCGCCAGCACCTCGCGAACCACCGGCACACGGGTATAGCCCTGCCGGGCAAATTGATCCAATTCTTGTGGTGACATGATTGTCCTTAGCATTTCGCTACGGCCCGACTCTCGGGCGGACCGCGATCAAGAGCAATAATTGTAGAGGAAAACGAGCAAAAAGACGTGTCAGTGCAGACACAGGGGGAGCATCACCATCGCCAGCTGGCGGGTGTGGGGAGGAAAAGCGGATTGTCGATCAGGGCACAGTCCAAGGGACGTCCTTTCTCAATCATCGTCGTTGCGGTAATTCTAGCTAATGAAAACGCCAGACGCCAGACGCTGAAAACCCGGAGGAAACTGCTAGACTGGCCTCTTTGATGTACTCGCACTTTGGCCTCAGGCATTTGGCATCCATCCGGGAGCTCCATGAAAATCCTCGCCCTCTACACCGCCAGCCAGTCTCGCGGCCCGGTGGAAAGCCAACCAGCCGTGCAGCTGCGCGCCGGCTGCGGCATCGTTGGCGACCGCCATTACCGCCGCAACGCCAAGCCGGAAGAACAAATTACCCTGATCGAATCCGAGGCCATCGCCACCTATAACCGCGAGCACAAGCAGCAGGTCGAGCCGCACACCCTGCGCCGTAACGTGCTGACCGAAGGCGTCGATCTCAACGCCCTGGAAGGCCGGGAGTTTTTGCTCGGCAACATCCGCCTGCGCGGCATAGAGCTGTGTGAGCCTTGCTCCGTGGTAGGGCACCTGCTGGCCGGCGATCTGACCCCGCCGCAGGTCATCAAGGCCCTGCTGGGCCGGGGCGGCCTGCGTTGTGAAATCCTCTCCAGTGGCGTGATTCGCGTAGGCGATAGCATTGCCACCCATGTGACCGAAACCCTGTAGAGCGGAGACCGGCTCACCCCGATGTCGCCCTGCGCAACCTTAATCCAGGAAACCTGGCTCGAATGAACGACAAGGAAATGACGGACCCTATCCAGCAGACTCGCCAATGGCTCGAAGACGTTGTCATCGGCCTGAACCTGTGCCCGTTTGCCCGCAAGCCTTTCAACGCTGGCCAGATACGGTTCACCGTCAGCGACAGCCGCAATGTGGAAACCCTGCTGGGTGACCTGCACGAAGAACTCGACCGCATGGATCGCACCCCGGCAGACGAAATCGACACCACCCTGCTGATCATTACCGATCAACTGGAAGACTTCCTCGATTACAACGATGTGCTGGACTTGGCCGATGGTCTGCTGGAGCAACAGGGCTGGGAAGGCACCTACCAGATCGCCAGCTTCCACCCCGCGTACCAGTTCGCCGACACCGCCGTGGACGACCGGGAAAACTACACCAACCGGGCGCCCTACCCGATTCTGCATATCCTGCGCGAAGCCAGCCTGGACAAGGGCCTCGCCAGTTACCCGAATCCGGAGCAGATTCCCGAACGCAACATGGACACCCTCAACGGGCTGACAGAGGCACAGTGGCTCGCCCTGTTTGGCGGCTTGCCGGGAGCCCGTCGGTGAATCTGGATCTTTCCGATATCTTGCTGGTCACGGTGCTGATCGTCATCGGCGCCCTGTTCTGGCGTTCCCACGGCATTCGCGAGCGGGCGCTGGTGGCTACCCGGCGCTTTTGCGAGCGAGAACAACTGGAATTTCTGGATGAGAGTGTGGGCCTGGAAAAGCTGACCCTGAGCAAAGACCACCACGGCAAACGCCGCATTACCCGCATTTACCGGTTTGAATTCACCGTCACCGGTGGAGAGCGTTACGAAGGGCGCACCGTGGTGCAGGGCGGCATCACCCAACGGGTAGAATTACCGCCCCACCGTTACACGCCGCCGCCGGAAGAATTGCACTGACAGGCAAGGCCTGGCCTCAAGTTTCGTAAGCGGCCTTGCTGCCATCAAAATTCACCATCCAGGGAATGCCGAAGCGGTCGTTACACATCCCAAAGCGTTCCGCCCAGGGCGTTTCTTCCATGGGCATTTTAATTTCGCCCCCTTCCGCCAGCGCCGCAAACAGGGTTTCCGCCTCTTTCACACTATCAGCCTGCACACTCAGCGTGGTCCCCTGGGCTTTTTCAAAATACTCTGGCGGGCAATCAGACCCCATCAGCACAATCCCATCACCCTGCAGACAAACATGACAGATATGGTGATGGGATTCCTTTGGCACC
>NZ_LWEZ01001449.1:0-2461 GCF_001634945.1 Alcanivorax sp. HI0044 | reverse complement strand
AAGACGCCGCAGCACAGGTCACCACCGCACTGAAAGAGAGCGGCGTCACGGTACTGGTCGATCACACCACCGTGCGCTTTGCCCGGGAAGAGGGTGAAAAGGTGTTGTATGTCACGGGGGACGGACAGGAAAAGCGGATCGTATTCGATACGTTATTGCTGGCCGTGGGGCGCAAAGCCAACACCACAGGGCTGGGACTGGAAACACTGAAACTGCCCACCAATGGCAACGGCACCATCACCGTCAACGACCACCTGCAAAGCCGCTTCCCGAATATTTATGCCTGCGGGGATGTGGCCGGCCCCTACCAGTTTACCCATACCGCCTCTCACCAGGCATGGTATGCCTCGGTCAATGCCCTGTTTGGTTTCGCGAAAAAATTCAAAGTGGACTATCGGGTGATCCCCTGGTGCACCTTTACCGACCCGGAAGTCGCCCGGGTCGGTCTGAATGAACAGGAAGCCAACGAGCAAGGCATCGATTACGAGGTCACCCGCTACGGCATTGACGACCTGGACCGGGCTATCGCCGAAAGTGCCGACCAGGGGTTTGTAAAAGTGCTTACTGCCCAAGGCAGCGACCGGATTCTCGGCGTTACCATTGTCGGCCAGCACGCCGGGGAGCTGATTGCCGAGTACGTACTGGCCATGAAACACAAGCTGGGTCTGAACAAGATCCTCGGCACCATCCATATCTACCCAACCATGGCCGAAGCCAACAAGTTTGCTGCCGGGGAATGGAAAAAAGCCCGCAAGCCAGAGGGACTGTTACGCTGGGTAGAGCGGCTTCACGAGATTCGGCGCTAACCACAACATCGCAATTGACAATTATTATCATTACGGTGCACGGCCGTCCTGCCTTGAAGATATTGATAAGGAGAGCGCCGTGCTCCGCTTTTACCGTTATGGCTTGCCTGTATCGTTATTATCCCTTGCGTGTTCCCCGTTTGCTCTGGCCGAAGAAGCCGCTGGCGCCCATGAGCTGGGCCAGATTACGGTCTCAGCCACCCGCGCCCACTCCACCGTTGCTGAGACTCCGCAGAAAGTCCTCATCATCAGCCGCGAAGAAATTGAAGAACAACTGGCCATCAGTAATGACCCGGGGCAGGTACTCAGCAGCCTGATTCCCTCCTACTCGCCCAGCCGCCAGAAGCTCTCCAATGCCGGCGAGAGCTTCCGTGGCCGTTCGCCGCTATTCATGATCGATGGTGTACCGCAAAGCAACCCGCTGCGAGACAGTGCCCGCGACAGCTATACCATCGACCTGTCCATGGTGGAGCGTATCGAAGTGATTTATGGCGCCAGCGCAGAGCACGGGCTGGGCGCCACCGGCGGGATTATCAACTATATAACCCGCCGCGCCGACACCGGCACCATCAATCAGCAAGCCTCTGTCAGCCTGACTTCCGATGATGATTTTGATTCCGATGGTCAGGGCCACAAGGTGGACTACAGCATCAGTGGCCAGAAAGGCGACTGGGATTACCTGGGCGCCATCAGCCAGCAAAAGCGTGGCGTCTTCTATGACGGTAACGACCAGTTGGTTGGCATCGCCTACCCTGGTGAACTGCAGAACTCTACCAGCTATGACGTAATGGGTCGGGTCGGCTACTGGATTGACGACAACCAGAACGTCGAACTGATGCTCAATCACTTCGAACTGGAAGGCGAAGGCGATTATGTGCCGGTGCCCGGCAATCGGGATGAAGGTATCCCCACCCGAGCGCGCCCAGGCGACCCGGTAGGCGACCCGGGCTTCAACAAGGTGACCACCGCCAGTTTCTCCTACAGCCATGCAGACTGGTTTGGCAACAAGGCGGACGTGCAATTGTATAGCCAGCAGTTCCGCGCCCAGTTTGCCACCACCCCGTTCTTCCCTTACGTGGACAGTGCCGGGAATGATCAGCTCGACCAGACCCGCAACGAATCAGACAAGATCGGCGCCAAATTCACCCTGACCCGCAACGGCCTGCTCAACAATCGCCTGGGCATTACTACCGGCCTGGATCTGCTGCAGGATGAAACCAATCAGGATCTGGTCCATACCGGACGTACCTATGTGCCGGAAACCCAGTACCGTAATTACGCGCCCTTCCTGCAAGGCCGCTTCAAGCTCACCGACAAGCTCAATCTGAATGCCGGTGCCCGCTATGAAAAAGCCAAACTGAAAGTGGATACTTACTCCACCATCGACCGGACCAACGTGGTTAAGGAACCTCTGAATAACTCCTTGCGTACTCAGCGTGGCCTGAAGCGTGCAGCTGTTGAGTCTTGTCTTGACGGACAGGGTGGCTCCCTTTCCTAGAGGCAAGGCGCAGCAGATGTGCGCTTCAGGCCACGCCCTCCGGGTCTTCCAGGCTAGCCCGCACTCGTCGTTGCGTTTTTTCGATGGATGGACATACACCTTCAAAATCGCGCCTAGATTGCGAGCCAGCCTGAAAGACTGAGCATGCAAGGAGTTA
>NZ_LWEZ01001448.1:0-2648 GCF_001634945.1 Alcanivorax sp. HI0044 | reverse complement strand
AGCAATACAGCAGTTTGCCGTCGTCGCCCTTGCCAGTGGAATCGGTCATCGAATTGCCTCTAAACCTGTGTATTTGCTTTGAAGATGCAGGGTAGCCCGGTGTTTTTCAAGCCCGCCGGGCTGCTCTGCCGTTCCGTTAGGACACTTTTTGTACTAACTCGCCCTATTTAAACAGGACGCTGGCTCAACACCGCGTCAATGATGCCGTATTCCTTCGCTTCGTCGGCACTCATGAAGTTGTCACGGTCAGTGTCTTTTTCCAGCTGCTCGATGGGCTGGCCGGTGTGGTGAGCCAGCAAGCTGTTGAGCTGCCCTTTGATTTTCAGGATTTCCTTGGCGTGGATTTCAATGTCTGACGCCTGGCCCTGGAAGCCACCCAGCGGCTGGTGAATCATCACCCGGGCATTGGGCAGCGCAAAACGCTTGCCGGCAGCCCCGGCGGTAAGCAGGAAGGCCCCCATGCTGGCCGCCTGGCCTACACACATGGTGGACACATCCGGCTTGATGAACTGCATGGTGTCGTAGATGGACATCCCAGCGGTAACCGAACCACCCGGGCTGTTGATGTACAGGTGGATATCCTTGTCCGGGTTCTCGGACTCAAGGAACAGCATCTGTGCCACGATCAGGTTGGCCATGTGATCTTCCACCTGGCCGATCATGAAGATCACCCGTTCTTTCAGAAGGCGGGAGTAGATATCGAAAGAACGTTCCCCACGGGCGGTCTGCTCAATCACCACCGGCACCAGGCCCAGATTGGTCGGATCCTTGATCAGCTGGTTCATTTCCGGGGTAAGCGAGTTAATACGGCTCAAGTCGATCATGTAGCGCTTTCCTTCTCGTCGATCGTCCGTGGACGTTCTCAACTGTTTATTGATGCCGGAGGTCAACAACCGGCATGTACCTTGCGTTGTCTTGAGGGCCAGAAGGCCGGAATACAAGGCAAGCAAGGCAAATAGGTCTTCAGGCATCTTATGACGGCACTTGGGGGGCGTCTATAAAAGTGGGCGGGAGAGGGGTTTAAGTGCACAATTCTTGCGCAAATTGCGCATAAATAACGCAAAACGGGGCCCGAAGGCCCCGTTTTGAAGGTCAAACAGAAGGTTTAAATCAGCCTTCCGCTTGCTCGCGCGGCTTAACCGCGTCCTGGTAAGGCATGCTTTTCTCTTCCACCTTGGCGCTTTCCAGCACCAGGTCGACTACCTGCTCTTCCAGCACCGCACCTTCGATCTGCTGCAGCTGCTGCGGGTTGCTGTAGACCCAGCTCACCACTTCTTCCGGCTTTTCGTACTGCTCGGCAATCTCTTCAACGCGGGCTTTTACCTTGTCGGCATCTGCCTTGATTTCGTTCTTGTCGAGGATGGCACGCACTACCAGGCCCAGACGCACAGAGCGCTCGGCCTGCTCTTTGAACAGGTCATCCGGCAAGATGGAGGGATCAAACTGCTGACCACCACCAAACTGCTGCATCATCTGCTGACGCATGCGCTGGATTTCCTGGGTGACCAGAGCTGCCGGCAGGTCAAACTCATGCAGGTTCACCAACCCGTCCATGGCCTGCTCTTTCACCTTGCTGGTGATGGCATTCTTGAGCTCACGCTCCATGTTCTTGCGTACTTCAGCCTTGAACTTGGCTTCGTCACCATCGTCCACACCAAAGCCTTTCATGAACTCGGCGTCTACTTCCGGCAGCGCCTTGCCTTCTACCTTGTTGACCTTGATCTGGAACACAACAGCCTGCCCCTTCAGGTCTTCGGACTGATAGTCTTCCGGGAAGGTCACGTCGATGTCTTTCTCGTCACCGGCTTTCATGCCAACGATGCCATCTTCAAAACCCGGGATCATCTGGCCGGAGCCCAGCTCCAGGTTCTGCCCTTCGGCGGTACCGCCTTCGAAGGCTTCGCCGTCTTTCAGGCCTTTGAAATCGATATTGACGCGGTCACCGGTCTCGGCGGCACGGTCCACATCGGCAAACTCAGCGCGCTGCTGGCGCAGGGTTTCGATCATGGTGTCCACGTCGGCGTCAGTCACTTCAGCCTGGGGCTTTTCCACTTCGATGGTATCGAACGCGGCCAGCTCAACCTCCGGGTACACCTCGAAGGTCGCCACGAACTCCAGATCCTTGCCGGCTTCGTTGGTCTTGGCCTCGAAACCGGGCATGCCTGCGGGCTGCAGTTTTTCCTGCTCCACCGCTTCAATGAAGGCTTCACGCATAACGTCAGCCAGCACTTCGTTACGCACGGCCCCGCCAAAGCGACGCTTTACTTCACGCATGGGCACTTTACCCGGGCGGAAACCGTCCAGACGGATCGTTTTCTGGGCTTCCTGCAGCTTGCCTTCTACTGCCACATCCACTTTTTCTGCGGGTACACCCACCGTCACACGGCGCTCAAGACCTGAAGTCGTTTCAACAGAAACCTGCATAACATCCTCTTTAAAAAAGACTTTTATCTCTGCCCGCCGCCGAAATAACGCGAAGACGGCCTAATGAAGGGCGCAGATTATAATCAAAGGGAGCTTCGCTGCCTACAGTCTGCCTATAGCGCAGCACCTGAAGCCCATACGAAAAAGCCTCCGGGGATCTATCCCGGAGGCTTTTAATATGGGGTGACTGATGGGGCTCGAACCCACGACCGCCGGAATCACAA
>NZ_LWEZ01001447.1:0-3179 GCF_001634945.1 Alcanivorax sp. HI0044 | reverse complement strand
CTGGGCTGTTCCGGCTACGGGCTACCGCCGAAAGAGCGCTGCACCGCCACCATGAATCTGCTGCCCGGTGAAGAAGCCGAAGCGGTAAAAGCGGATGACGATGACGAAGCGGAAACCAACGAACTGCGCAGCAAAAAACGGTGCCAGAAGTGTGGCACCGCCATGGAAAATTACCTGATCGACGAAAAGCGCAAGCTGCATATCTGTGGTAACAACCCGGATTGTGATGGTTATGTGGTCGAGAAGGGCGAATTCCGTATCAAGGGTTACGATGGCCCGGTACTGGAATGTGAGAAGTGCGCTAATGAGATGCAGCTGCGCACCGGCCGGTTTGGCAAGTTCTTCAAGTGCACCAATGACGAGTGCGGCAACACCCGCAAGCTGCTCAAGAGTGGCGAACCGGCTCCGCCGCGGGCTGACCCGATTCCCATGCCGCACTTGCAATGCCAGAAAGTGGATGATCATTACTTACTGCGCGATGGAGCCTCCGGCCTGTTCCTGGCCGCCAGCAAGTTCCCGAAAAACCGGGAAACGCGCCCGCCGCTGATCGAAGAAATTCAGAGCGTGGCCAAGCAGCTGGACCCGAAACACGCTTATCTGGCCGAGGCCCCTGCTGAGGATCCTGACGGCAACAAAGGGGTGCTGCGCTACAGCCGCAAGGCCAAAGAGCAGTATGTGATGAGCGAAATTGACGGCAAGGCCACTGGCTGGATGGCCTTCTACCGCGATGGCAAATGGGTCGAAGAGCAGACCAAGAAAAAAGCCCCCGCGAAGAAGAAGGCGGCCGCCAAGAAAAAAGCAGCGAAAAAGAAAGCTCCGGCCAAAAAAGCCGCCGCCAAGAAGTAATCCAGCAAGCATCACGCTTCACGCATGCAGGCGATAGCCTGCGTGTCGCGTGGTGCGTGCAGCGGAGTGATTTATGTCCAGAATGGTTCGAGACAATACTGTTAGCGGTTTACGCGAGCGGATCTACTTTGCCAACGCCCTGTTACGCCAACTGACCCACGAGCAGGTCGAGGCCGCGCCCACCGTGCGCCTGGCGTTACGCGGTGCGGTGGTGTTTCATCTGTATTCGGTGCTGGTGGGGCTGGCGCGACAATCCGGCAAGACCTTTCAGGTAGACGGTGCGGACACCTTGTTCAGCCTGGCGGCGCTGGAGCAGGCCTTTCGGGATGCGGGGGTTGAAGCCCCGGAGATCGCTATTCTGGCCCGCGCCCGTGCCGATCGGGGGGATTTAATCGCCTGGCTGGACGGGGAAATGCAGACCGCACTGGGCGCAGCAGGCCTGGCTCGCCGTCCGGCGCCGCCCAGCGAAGAGAATGCTCTCAACCTGATGGCCGAGGACCGTTACGCGCCTTTGGCCGAAGGGGATCTCCAGCGCCTTGCCGACAGTGTGACCCGGGTGGGAGAGCTGGTGGAGCATTGCATGGGCTATCTGGAAGAGTGGTGAAGGTCAAAGGTCAGGTGACAGTTGATAATGGACAGTTGGCAGTGCGCGACTGAACACTTTCATTCGCTCCAACGTAAGAGGCCGCGCCCGGAAAACGGGTGCGGCCTCTTATGTTGGAAACCAGAAGCATCGTAGGGGCGCGTAGCTGTCAACTGTCGACTATCCACTTCCAACTATTTTTTGGCCTCTTTGGGCATCGCCGTTTTTGTCTGGATCGCTATCATGGTAAACATGCTGTTGCCCGCTTTGCCGGTGCAGCCCCAGACATGTATACCGCGAGGAGCTCCATGAACGTCCGTTTACTGCCCGCCGCTTTGCTAATGGCCCTGGCCGCGCCCGTCGTATTGGCCCAGACCCCGGAAGAGAAAGGCCTGGAGATCGCCCGGGAGGCGGATAGCCGTGGCGAGGGCTTTGGGGACTTTCAGGCCGACATGAAGATGGTTCTGATCAGCAAGAGTGGCCAGACCTCGGAGCGCGAGCTGCGCGTCAAGACGCTGGAAGGAACCGGTGAGGAAGAGGGCGACAAGAGCCTGACCATCTTCGATACCCCCCGTGACGTGCGCGGCACCGCCATGCTTACGTTCAGCTACAAGACCCGTGACGACGACCAATGGCTGTACCTGCCCGCGCTGCGCCGGGTGAAAACCATTGCCTCACGGAACAAATCCGGCCCTTTCATGGGCAGTGAATTCAGTTTTGAAGACATGCGCGGGCAGGAGGTGGAAAAGTACACCTACAAGTACCTGCGCGATGAACCCTGCGGCGAACTGACCTGTTTCGTGGTCGAGCGTTACCCGCAAGATGAGGATTCGGGCTACACCCGCCAGGTTTCCTGGATTGACCAACAGGAATACCGGACCTGGAAAGTGGACTATTACGATCGCAAGAAAAGCCTGCTCAAGACGCTCACCGCCAGTGATTTTTCACAGTACCAGGACAAGTACTGGCAGCCCGGCAAGATGTCCATGGTCAATCACCAGACAGGGAAATCCACGGATCTGTTCTGGAGCAACTACCGCTATGACACGGGGCTGAGTGAGTCAGACTTCAACAAGAACAGCCTGAAACGCGCCCGTTGATTTCTTCCGCCAAAAACATGAAGAACTGGCTGGTTACGGCATCGCTGCTGGCAGTGCCACTCATCTCCTCTGCGTGGGAATTTCGCGGTGAAGTGGCGCTGGAAGGGCGTTATTTTACTCAGGACTCTCCCTATGCCCGGGCGGATTATTCCACGAACGCTTCCGGCTACATCAAGCCGGAAATACTCCATGAGTGGAACAATCGTGATGACCTGTTCACCTTTATCCCCTATGCCCGGGTGGACGAACACGATACAGAGCGAACCCACTGGGATATTCGCGAGCTGTCCTGGATTCATGTGGGTGATGGCTGGGAATCCCGGGTGGGCATTCGCAAGGTGTTCTGGGGCGTTACCGAAGGGCGCCACCTGGTGGATATCATCAACCAGACCGATCAGGTGGATCAGGTGGATGGTGAGGAAAAACTCGGCCAGCCCATGATTAACCTGTCCACGGTACGGGACTGGGGGATCGTTGATGTGTTCGTTCTGCCGGGTTTCCGTGAGCGTACCTACGCGGGTGAAGAGGGGCGTCCGCGTACACCTTTGCCGGTGTCCGATAACGCGCAGTACGAATCCTCGAAAGAAAACCAGCGTGTGGATTTTGCCATCCGCTACCAGCAGTACTTCGACAACGGGCTGGAGCTGGCC
>NZ_LWEZ01001446.1:0-3219 GCF_001634945.1 Alcanivorax sp. HI0044 | reverse complement strand
CATATTTTCCAGATGAATCGCAGAAAAAGGCGATTCGCGGGGCACCAGAATCAACTTGCGCCCTTCCTTGATCGCCACATCCGCAGCGCGCTCAATCAGGTTATCACTGGTGCCCGTGGCAATGGCAGACAGGGTTCCGGTGGAACAGGGGCACACCACCATGGCCGCGGGGGCACCACTGCCGGAGGCAACCGGCGCGGTCCATTGTTCCAGCCCGCAGACGACCAGCCGTCCCTTGTCGGTCTTTACCCACTCACGCAAGGCCTGCTCAGCCTGGCCAGTACCTGCAGGAAGCTTCAGTTCGGTTTCCGTACCAATCACCACACGTGCGGCCTTGGACAGCAGCACAAAAACCTCGCAGTCCGCATCCAGCAGACACTGCAGCAATCTCAGGCCATATGGCGCTCCGGAAGCGCCCGTAAAGGCAAGCGTAATGCGTTGAGTCATGAGCCCATCCCGACGCCTCTGGCCATCATCGCCGCCAGAATCGGCATCAGAATGACCAAATGAATTTCCGCCACCAGCACACCGCGCAGGTTGCGTTGCAGCTTGTCATCGATTTCCGGTACGTGGCCGGCTTTCACCGATTTTCGCCAGCCCAGCAGCACCTTGGTGGGATACAGGCTTAGCAAGGCGATCAACACAAACAGCGTGACCTTGCCATGGAACCAGGGGTTCGCCAGATAGAAGTTCCAGCCTTTTTCCGTCCAGCCCGCCCGGGCCAGGCCGCTGATCAATACCACCAACGCCGACAAGCCGTAGCCGATATCCAACCACAATAACGTGCGCACATTGCGCTCATTGATCCCCGTCCGCCACAGCAACAGCTCGCCATACAGGCAAGCAAACAACATCAGAATGCTGAGGTAATGGACCGAAGCCCAGAGTACAGACCAGAACATGGCAACCTCCTTGAAACCGCATCACGGCGCACGCTTCACGCTACAACGCATTGCCGCTTGTGGCGTGAAGCGTGCAGCGTTTATTCAGCCAACGCATCCAGCAGTTTCTGGTGAATGCCGCCAAACCCGCCGTTGCTCATCACCACCACATTCAACGGCTCACCTTTGTGGCTCACTACTTTGGCCACAATCTCATCCAGCGATTCACTGACCGATGCGGGCACTGGCGCCTCGCTGAGCACCGAATCCAGCGACCAGTCCAGGCCCGGTGGCTGATACCAGATTACCTCATCGGCGCAGACGGTGCTGCCAGCCAACGCCGCCTTGTGATTTCCCAGCCGCATGGTGTTGGAGCGAGGTTCGATAATGGCGAGAATCTTGCCATCGCCCACCTTGCGTCGCAGGCCATCCAGGGTCGTGGCAATGGCCGTGGGGTGATGGGCAAAGTCATCGTAAACCCGCACACCGCTCACCTCGCCGCGTAGCTCCATGCGCCGCTTCACACCCACAAATTCCGATAACGCTGCGGCGCCATCGGCCAGGGTCACGCCCACATGGCGGGCGGCCAGTAACGCGGCCATGCCATTGTTCACACTGTGACGGCCAGTCTGATCCCAACGCACCTGTGCCACTGGCTCGCCGTTTTCCAGCACGGTAAAGACCGAGCCGTCGTCCTGATCCAGACGATAGCCCAGCGCTTGGTCTTCGCCGAAACGCTCCACTTCACTCCAGCATCCCTGATCCAGCGTTTCCTCCAGTGCGGTTTCACCGTGGGGCAGAATTAACCGCCCGGTGGAAGGTACAGTGCGAATCAGGTGATGAAACTGGGTCTGTATCGCCGCCAAATCCGCAAAGATATCCGCGTGATCAAATTCCAGATTATTGAGGATCACGGTACGGGGGCGGTAGTGCACAAACTTGCTGCGCTTATCGAAAAATGCCGTGTCGTACTCGTCCGCCTCCACCACAAAAAAAGGCGTCTCGCCCAGTCGCGCAGACACACCAAAATTCCCTGGCACACCGCCGATCAGATAACCGGGATTTAAGCCCGCGTATTCCAGAATCCAGGCCAGCATGGAACTGGTGGTGGTCTTGCCGTGGGTGCCGGACACCGCCATCACCCAACGGCCGGGAAGCACCACATCTTCGAGTAACTGTGCCCCGGAGGTATACGGCAAACCGCGATCCAGCACCGCTTCCACTGCCGGGTTGCCACGACTCAGCGCATTGCCGACCACCACCAGATCCGGCGCAGGCTCCAGCTGGGCAGGGTCATATCCCTGGGTCAGGGTAATACCGGCCGCTTCCAGCTGATCACTCATGGGCGGGTAGACGTTCAGGTCGCTGCCGGTGACGTGATGCCCCTGGGCCTTTACCAGCTGCGCCAGCGACCCCATGAAAGTGCCGCAAATACCAAGAATATGAATATGCATGGGAAGGAACTGCCAACATTAAGATTCCCTGCACCATAACGGCAAGGGGCTACAAGGTGAAGAGGCTGCGCAGCGGAATTCACCTCAAGCCTGCTCGCCAGGCTCTCCCGCCCCGACCAGCACCCGGTTCCTGCGCGAATGGCCGAGCATGGCGGAAGGGGACATGCCCAGCATATTCTGAAATACATGGGACAAATGGGACGAATCGGAAAACCCCGCCGTCAGCGCCGCATCCGTGAGCGAACTGCCCATGGACATCATCGTCGAGGTCACAAACAAGCGGTGCCACAGGCGGTAGCGGCGGATAGGGATCCCGGTGGCATCCTTGAATACGCGCTGCAGACGCGCCCCTGACAACCCCACCTGGCTGGCAAGATCCTCATTGGAATAATTCTGTGCCGGGTCCGAACGGATCAGCTCGATAATGCGGGCAATGCGGGCATCCGGCCTGAACCCTTCTACCTCGGTACTGGCTGCGGGGAAAAGCAGACCCGCTAACTGCCCATACACTTCATCGGCATCCAGGCTATCGCGATATGCCTGCTTCAGTACCGACAGCTGCCTGCCCTGCAGCGAAGAATCAGAGTAAAAGCCGGGCTCGCGCCATTGCATCAAACGCTGATGAAACAAATAATCCCGGCCCAGCGGATCCAGAAAACAACAGGCAATCTGCTTTCCCTGCGGATCAGCGGTAAACGAGACACCGGCAGGCAACAACAGCGTTCGAGCACGAAATCTCTCTCCGCTTACGTCAAGCAACACGTCATCTTCCAGGCCAAACAACAGGGTATGCGCCCCGGCTGAAAAAGTAATACGGCTGCCGAGATAGCCCACATAGAGCGTTCTCAAACGCCACAGATACAACGTGGAAGGTGGCACGTCGG
>NZ_LWEZ01001445.1:0-2625 GCF_001634945.1 Alcanivorax sp. HI0044 | reverse complement strand
GATCATCACACCTATCAGTTTGCCCGCAAGGCGGAGCAGGAAGGCATGGTGGTGATCGACGATCCGGGCTCCATTTTGCGCTGCACCAACAAGATTTATCTGGCCGAGTTGATGCAGGCCAACAAGGTGCCGGTGCCGCCGACCGCGTTTGTGTTCAGCGACGATGATGCCCAGATCGACCGGCTGGTTGAGGAGCTGAAACTGCCCATGGTGCTGAAAATTCCGGATGGCAGTTTTTCCCGGGGGATCAGCAAGGTGGCCACCCGTGAAGCACTGGCTGAGGCGTTGCGTGGCTACCTGAAACAGTCTTCTGTGGTGCTGGCGCAGGCGTTCATGTACACCGATTACGACTGGCGCATCGGGGTGCTGAACCACCGCCCGTTGTTTGCCTGTCAGTATTTCATGAGCAAGGGGCACTGGCAGATTTACCATCACCAGAGTGGCGGTAAAACCGAGACCGGCAACAGCCGTACCTTGCCGGTACAGGAAGTGCCGCCCAAGGTGCTCAAGGCCGCTCTCAAGGCCGCCCGCTTAATGGGCAACGGCTTGTATGGGGTGGACCTGAAGCAATCCGGCGATGATGTGGTCGTCATCGAGGTGAACGACAACCCCAATATTGATGCCGGGGTGGAAGATGCCTGGTTGGGTGAAGATCTGTACCGGCAGGTGATGCTGGAATTCCTGCGGCGCCTGGAGGCCAAGCGTATCGGCCTGCCGGTGTGAGAGTCAGTGACGAGAAGCGAGGTACGAGTCGCGAAAGGCCTGTTCGGTTGCCGGTTTTCGTTACTCGTCGTCCTTTTGGGGCTCGTCTGCGCTTTCCTGTTGAACACCCCGTGACATCCCCGGTTACCCGCATGGATTGCCTTTGCGTCCACCTTGCTGTCTGATCGGGAAAAAGCACAGGGATTTTGCATGCAACTTCTCGGTTTATTGCGGCGCGAGCTGCGTAGCGAATGCCGCCAGTGGGTGGACGACGGGGATATCAGCGAAGACCAGGGTAACCGGATCCTGGCTCGCTATGGCACCCGGCTGGACGATGATGCGGACAGCTCGCTGGCCTACAAGGTGCTGGTTACCGTGTCGCTGCTGTTTGTGGGTCTGGCCATACTGTTGCTGGTGTCCGCCAATTGGGACGAGATTCCCCGCGCGGTGCGCATGCTGGGGATGATTGCCACCACCATTACGCTGAACCTGATCGGCATTCGGGGCTATCTGAAGCAGGGCGAGGGCAGCGGCTGGTTGTTTCTGGGGGGCATCAGTTATGGCGCCTCCATCATGTTGATTGCGCAGATCTATCATCTGGGGGAGCACTTCCCGGATGGCCTGTTCTACTGGGCATTGGGGGTGGCGCCCATGGCCTGGTTGGTGCGCAGCCGTGTGCTGGCGCTGTTGATGTTGGCCGTGGCGTTTCTGTGGATGGGAACGCAAGGCCAGTACACGCCTCCCTGGGCCATGGTGCTGTTCCTGGGCGTGGCGGTCGCCATTGCCCTGCGGGCGCATTCTGGAGGTCTGTTGCTGGTCGTGATTGCGGTATTGGTGAGCTGGCTGAACCTGCTACTCGGCTGGGCTTACGGCGGTGGCTGGGGGCCGGATTTTGAAGCCGGTCACCTGTCCCTGAACATGGGGTTGTTGGCGCTGCTATATGCGTTCAGTCACCGGGCGGCGCAAAGCGAGGCTCATTATCTGCGACGCTCAGGCAGCCTGGTGGGCCTGTGGGCGTTGCGTGGCTATCTGCTGTTGCTGGTGATGCTGTCGTTCAGTGAGTTTTCCGAAGGATATCTGCATGAGCTGGTCGGGTTGGCCGATCCGGGTTTGTGGGCCGGGTTGCTGGCGGCCCTGCTGGCCTCTGCGTGGGTTGTTGTTGGCCGTTTGGGGTCCACCGGCCCCCGACTGTTGGTGATGTTGTTGCCCTTCGTGCTACTGGGCATTCATGCCTTTGGTGGTAGAGGGGCCGGGCCCGGGGATTTTACATGGCTGTTTGTGGTGGCGGTGAATCTGCTGGCGCTGTTGACTGCCATTGTGTTGATTCAGGAAGGTCTCAAGCGCGGGCTGACCCAATACTTCTATAGTGGCATTGTGTTGATATTGCTGCTGGCGTTGATGCGTTATCTGGATCTGTTCGGGGACTATCTGGGGGCGGCGGCCATGTTTCTGGTGGCGGCAGCGGTACTGTATGGCGCTGCCCGCTTCTGGCGGCGGCAACAGGGCCTGGAGACGCAGGCGGCCAAGGGCGGCTGTGCCGGGGAGGAGCAATCATGAAGCGCTGTCATGTCACGGGTCTGATGGCGGCCCTTGGGTTACAGGTCGCGGTGATGGCCGGGGTGTTTGTTGGCGGGGTCTATCCGTTGTGGGTGGGGCAGGAAATTCGCCTGGAAACCCGGCCAGTGGACCCGCGAGATCTGTTTCGCGGTAATTATGCCCGCCTGGGTTATGACTTCAGTACCGTGGAAACGCCAGATTTACGGCCTGGCGAGGTGGTGTACCTGCCTCTGGAAAAACAACCGAACGAAGCGCTGTGGCGCGGCGGTAAGCCCCAGGCCTCTGAGCCGGAAACCGGCTTGTACCTGCGGGGGCGCGTGTCCGGGCAGCCCTGGAGGGCTGGCAACACCGTGAAGTATGGTATTG
>NZ_LWEZ01001444.1:0-2792 GCF_001634945.1 Alcanivorax sp. HI0044 | reverse complement strand
CCAGGCCGCGCTCTACGGCTGGCCGCGCACCATCATGCTGCTCATTGCCGGGCGCTTCAACAAACTGGTACGCCCACGACTGAAGCTGCACTGACCCTGCCAACTTCCTTGACCACACCAACAGGCCCGGGACGTTCCGACACCCCGGGCTTTTCTTTATCTCATCGCGAATTACCCTGCACGTTGCCGGACGCTCGACGCCGGATGCCTGACGCAAAACCCACAGCCTGAGAGGCTGTCACTATTGCGGCGCCTCTTTTGAGGAATATTCAGGAGCATTGCCAGGGAATAATCGGGTAATGCGTTTTGCGAAGAGGGCATAGCCGCCAAGGTTTTCAGGTTTCGAATGTAAGCGTCCGTTGTCGTGCATCCGGCACCCAGCTGCGACCACGGCAGAATAAGAAGACAACACCTGACATCGGCGCATCACTCAATTACGCGATGAACCTTTTCTTTGATGGCATCTTCACAGTCTCCCTGCCAGGGTGCTCCCATCACACAACACAGGGGGAACCATGCTCAACGCCTTGCCACGCACCATGCAATCCACCCGCTGGATCACCGGTCTGACACTGATAATGGCGATCGCCGGTTGCGACAACAGCACCGAAGTCAGCCGTGAAGTCAGCGCCTCTGCGTACACCCTCTCCGAAGCAGAAACCAAGAAAGGCAACGTGGGCCTGGCCGCCTGGGGCGACCAGCTGGAGCCCGGCATGAAGGCCATTGCCGTATCCCGCGACCTGATCAAGGCGGGGCTCACCCACCAGACCGAAGTCCGCATTGACGGCTTGCCCGGCACCTATCAGGTGCTCGACAAGATGAACAAGCGCTGGACCGATCACATCGACATCCTGATGAAAGACCGGCAGGCAGCACGGGAATGGGGCCGGCAGCCAGTCACCATCCGCTGGGAGGTGCCGGCTGAATAATCATCGGTATTCGCCACCCCCGACGGCAGTCGCTACACTGCCAGCAGGACACTGACGCCGGGATAACAATGAAAGCGATCGCACTCTACTGGTTCGGCATTTTCAAAAACACGGTGCGCCTGTGGCTGGAGGGCAACGCGGTCAGCTATGCCGGGTCGCTGGCTTTCTTCACCCTGTTCTCTCTCGCCCCGGTGATTATCCTGGCGGTCAAAGTCATCTCCCTGGTGATGACCAGTGAGGCCGCCATGACCGAAATCCTCGGCCAGCTGGAAGCCACCATCGGCCCGGAAGCGGCCAACGAGGTGCGTAACGCCATCGCCAATACCCAGGCACCACGCCAGGGCCTGCTCGCCGGCATGCTCAGCCTGCTGGTCATGATCATTGGCGCCACCACCGTGTTTGCCCAGATGCAACGCTCCATGAATGCCATCTGGGAGGTGATGCCGCGGCCTTCACGCAACACCATCGCCGCGCTGATCAAAAGCCGGCTGCTGTCGCTGACGGTGGTAATTTCACTGGGCTTTGTGCTGCTGGTCTCGCTGCTGCTGAACGTGGTGGTCCAGGCAATCATCGTCTATGCGGAAAGCTGGCTGCCGATTCACGGCGCAGTGGTAGTAGTGATTGAGATGAGCGTATCCCTGCTGGTGATTGCTCTGCTGTTCGGCACCATGTTCCGGGTGCTACCCGATGTGGTACTGAACTGGAAAGCCGTTATGCCCGCAGCACTGGTCACCGCGATCCTGTTTTCGGTCGGCCGCGCACTGATCGGCCTGTACCTGGCGCATACCGCCACGGCATCCACCTACGGCGCCGCCGGCTCCCTGGTGGTCTTGCTGATGTGGGTGTACTACTCGTCCATGATTCTGTTATTCGGCGCCGCCTTCACCCGCGCTCACTGCGAAGCCCGGGGCCTGAAAATTCTGGCCCGCAGCACCGCTATTCGCGTGAAGCGCCAACAGATCGACCTGCCCGCCCAATAAGCCATTCTTCGTTATCCATTAACCGATATAGACCTCGCCTTCCGGATAACGCACCACCGGTTGGCGCGGACGGGTCAGCAGGAATGACAGGGTCAACGGGCCGATGCGCCCCACAAACATGACCAGCATGATCACCCACTGCCCCGCTGACGACAGCTCACCGGTAATGCCCCGCGATAACCCCACGGTGCCAAACGCCGATACCACTTCAAAGGTGAGATCCTCAAACCCCAGTCGGGCATCGGTGACCGACAGCGCCATCAACGCCACAAACACCACCCCGCAGGCAATAAAGATAATCGCCAGGGATTTGTACACCAGCGTTGACGAAATCTGCCGGCCGAAGATCACCGGCAGGGGCCGCCCCCGCAGGAAGGCACGAGTGGCCAGCAGCAGCACCATAAAGGTGGTCACCTTGATACCACTGCCGGTGGAATTGGTGCCCGCACCGATAAACATCAGCAGCAGATAAAACAGGCTGGTCGGCAGCGACAAGGCACTCATGTCCACCACATTGAACCCGGCCGTACGCGGCGTCACCGCATGAAACCAGGACGCCGCCAGCTTGTCGCTGACACTCATGCCGCCCAGGGTGCCGGGGTTATTCCACTCCGCCAGCATAAAGAACAACAACGTGGCCGCCAGCAACACCCCGGTGCCCACCAGCATCAACTTGCTGTGCAGGGACAACCCGCGCCAGCGCCAGCCTTTTTCGAAATCCGCCAGCACCGTAAAGCCCAGCCCGCCCACGATGACCATGGTGGTAATGATCAGCACAATGCCCCAGTGCCCACCCCAGCCAGTGAGGCTGTCGGCACTGAGTGCAAAGCCTGCGTTATTAAACGCCGACACCGCATAGAACAGGCTGTGAAACGTGCCCTGA
>NZ_LWEZ01001443.1:0-3003 GCF_001634945.1 Alcanivorax sp. HI0044 | reverse complement strand
TTCCCAGCAGTTATGGCCACCGGCTACTTTCTGCACCATGCGCGATGTCGCGGGCTGGTTCAGGTTGATCAGCGGGTTTGCCGCCGCATAGGTGGCGTTGATATCACCGGTTTGCACAAAGGCAGGTTGCTGGTTGCGGTGGCAGGCACCGCAACGCTGTTCACTGACCAGGTTGTTCCAGATGTATATCTTGAAGGCGGAGGTGTCTGCGTTGCGCGGGGCGGGGCCGGTGTAATTCACGCCACTATCGCCAGTGCCGGTATCCACGTTCGGTTGTGTGTCGGCACCGCTGCCACTGCCGCCACAGCCACTGAGCAAGGTGATGAGCAGGCTGGCCAGCAGGGCTGCCGCGCGGGGATGAGCAAGCTGAGAATACGTCATCCGTTACTCCCCCATGCAGTAGGTGGCCGCATCAGAAAACAGGGTTTTCATGCGGTAGTTATCGTTTTTGAAGTGGCTGGTCATGCTGGCCAGCTCGGCGGTGTCGGCACCGTCGGCGGGTTTGCGCAGACACACGGTCTGGAACACTTTTTCTGCCTGGCAGGTGGCAAAGACTTCACTGTGGGCCAGTTCCTTGCCCATGCTGGCGGCCCCTTCGCCGCTGCCCGGGAGGTTCGGATCCCAGCCCAGGTTGGCATTGGGGCCCTTGCGCCAGTAGTTGTCCCAGCTGTTGTCGGGGGTGATGTAGCCCCAGGGGAAGTTGTTGCCGTTGATCAGGTATTTGCCCTGCACCCGTGTGCCGGTGTCGGCATCGTTGCCGCTGTTGTAGACCATGCGGCCGCCATTGCCTTCCTGTTCGCCTTCCCAGTCGTAGTAGGCAAAGGCCTGGGCCAGCGGGTCCATGCCGCTGTGACAGCCGATGCAGCTGTTGCGGAAGATACGGCTGTCGCCACCGGGGCTGCGGCTCACGTCCTGGCGGATGCGGTCGGAGGGGCGGGTGGTGTCCTTGACCTGCTCCAGGTCACGGCACATGTGATTCATCATGGTGAAGCGCAGCATGGCCCGGTTGGTGCCGGCGTAAAAAAAGGCGTTGGCGGCGGCACGGGTGGTGAGTACTCCGGCCACTGCTTCTGCGGGGGTGCCGTATTGGCTGGCCTGGCTGCTTTCGGTGAGTGCCGTGCTCAGGTCCGCATGCTGGTTTTCCAGGGCTTCGTAATGGGCATTGCTGGAGGGGGAGGCGGCCGGGCTGGCGTTGCCCACATAGAGCAGGTCGCTGTAGAGGATGCGGCGGAAGTCCACGTCGTCACGGACCACACCGATGATGGTGGCGGTGTAGTCGTTGAGCGGTGCAAACACATCCTGGGCTTCGTTGGTCCAGGGGGTGGCGAACTGCTTAATGGTGACGTTGTAGAAGGCCGGATGGTCCATGGCCAACTCGGCGGCGGCGGCGGCCTGGTTGTTGTCGATCAGGCTTGCCATTTCGGTCAGCGTTGCGGCATCGGCCGGTACGCCGGCCAGCCGATTGTGGATGCGTTGAGCCTGATCCCGGCTGTTTGCCGTTGCGGTGGCGGGTACCACCATGGCAAGCGCGATCAGTATGATCCCCCGGTAGCCTTTCATGGGCTTGGTCCTTGTTGTTCTCTATGAGCGCCGCAGCCGCCTAAGGTGGCCGCCGGCAAGCCAGTAGTGATAATGCTATTACCGTTTAACCGATTTCCCGTATCCCGTGAGTATTCTGTATGACATTCTGCGTCACTCTCTGTGAAGTGACGCCCAGAAATTTAAGAAGATATTCGGGATACTGATGTAAACCTACGAAATACGGATGAACGGGTGAAAATAATAAAGCGTATTGGGGGGCTCAGCCTGCTGGGAATGCTGGCAGCGCTGGGTGGCTGCGGGGGCCTGGATGGCAGTGAGCAGGCAAAAGATCCGACCGTGACCGAGATCCCGGTGGCCTATGTGCAACGGACCCCGCCCCAGACGGACATGGACGCGATGGCGCAGGAGGCCCTGGAAGAGCCGGCGGTTTTCCAGGCCGGTGCCCGGTTGATGGTGCGCGACAGTGCCTCGGCCCGGGCTCAGGCCCGGGATGTGACCTCCGCGCGGCTGGGGGCTGGTCACGATATTCGCGATCTTAGCGTGAGCCCGGATGGAACCCGGTTGCTTTTCGCTGCCCGGGCGCCGGAGATCCCTGATGCGGACGAGGATGAGCAGCCCACCTGGAATGTTTGGGAATACGATTTTCAGGGGCGCGCAATCCATCGCCTGATCAGTAGTGACCTGCTGGCGGAAGAAGGCCAGGACCGTTACCCCGCCTACCTGCCCGATGGCCGCATTGTCTTTTCCTCTACCCGGCAGCGTCAGGCCCGGGCCCGTCTGCTGGATGAAGGCAAGCCCCAGTTTTATCCCCTTGAGGAAGGGCGCGACGTGAGCGCCTTTGCGCTGCATGTGATGGAGCCGGACGGTTCGGATATCCAGCAGATCACCTTCAATATGAGCCACGACGTGGCGCCGCTGGTGAAGGCGGATGGTCGAGTGGTGTTTCTGCGCTGGGACAACAAGGACAATGAAAACCGTTTTGATCTGTATCGGGTGAACCCGGACGGGACAGCGTTGACTCCCCTCTACGGCGCCGAGAGCCATGCGCTTACGGACGATACCCGTCGCGAGTTTATGCCGCTCTCGTTTATGGGCGATGGCCGTTTGCTGACGGCCATCCGCTTACGTGAAACCGCCGCCGGGCAAATGGAGCCGGTGGCTATCGATATCGACAACTTCGTTAACCGAGAAGGCCCCTTGTTTGGCAGGGTGGCGGGGCAGGCGGAACAGTCGCTGCCCGGCCCGGCGAGCACTCTCACCGGCGCCATTTCTGTGACCGGACGCATGGCGGACCTGGTCAGCCTGAATGATGGCAGCGGGCGTTACCTGATGGCCTGGTCGCCGTGTCGGCTGCAGGACGGGGCGGTATTGCGCCCCTGCACCGACGAATACTTGCAGCAGGGATTGCCGGAAGCCGAGCCGGCTTTCGGGCTGTGGATTCTGAATCCATCAGAAGGAACG
>NZ_LWEZ01001442.1:0-3036 GCF_001634945.1 Alcanivorax sp. HI0044 | reverse complement strand
AGCACGGTGGCTAACAGCAAAGTTCCCAGTAGCACAATGCTCAGTCTCATTGGATTCACTCCTAGTAATAAACTCTATATTGCAGCCCGAAGCGGTAGCTGTCTTCACCACTACCCCCGCTATTGAGCTGTTGTTCTGCATACAGCTTCCATTCATCCCGACCGATCAGCGGCCCCTCCACACCGAAGCGGCCGGTAAAACCCGCTCCCGAGAGGCTGTTATGGCTGTAACCAATTTCTGCCCAGCCCTGCAAACGGTGCGGACGAATATGCACATCCGGCTGGCCCAGCAGGAACACCACTTCCGATTCGTGATAGTCCTGCGGCAGCGGTAACGTCTGGGCGCCGGGCGGCAGCAAGGCACGTACTTCGGCCATGCTGTCGTTGCCGGCGGTAAAGTCCGCCTGGGTATGCCTCACCCGCACCCCGGGAGAGAAGCGCGACAACCAGGGGCGCCAGGTACTCTGGGCATTAATGATGCTGCCGCTGCCCAGATCACTGTCATTGAGATCCTGATAGTCATAGTTGGCCCAATCCACGCTGCTTTGCCAGGTAGAGGATGGCGTCCAGTTCAGCAACCACTGGCTACCGGTACGCGACGCACCGAGAATCAGCAGGGACGACTCATCCGCCGGCATTCGCCATTGGTAATTCAGGCTACCGGACCAGTACCGCGTCCAGTTCGCGCCCAGCTCCAGATCCGCCATGGTTTCGCTGTTGCCCAACAGGTTGCGCTGGCCCAGCTCCAGGCGGCTGCGGAACCGTTCGCGCTGGTAAGCCAGCGCCATCGACAGCCGCTGCTCGTCATCACTGATTTGCAGCAGTTCGTCATCATTGCTGCTGAAATTGCGCTGGCGGGCTTTCACAGACAGCTGGGTGAAATCACTGAGCGGCTGGTACTGCACAAACTGCAGATCCTGAATATCCAGCGCCCCCAAACGGCGCTGTTCAATATGAAACTGTGACGAGCGGGCCGTGGGCAATAGCAGGCTTTCCTGCAGGTTATTGCTGCCGGCCAGTTCCGGCGACCCGGCCTGAATGGCCATGAAGGTACTGGCAGCACGGCGCGGCTCATCCAGCCGCACCTGGGCTTCCAGCTGCTCGGACAGGGTAAGCTGGCCCTGATACTGCTCACGGATCTGCGCCACCGCGTCCAGATCATCCTGCACCAGGGCAAAAGCCAGTGCCGAGCCGGCTTTGAGTGCCCCTTGCGCCTGCTGTTTACGCAAATACCAACTCTGGGCCAGCAAGGGCTCTGACTGCCCGATCGCCCATTGCGCCAACCACTCGGCCCGGGCCACTGGATCACTGTCCATGCCTTGCGTTTGTGCCCGGGCCAGCTTCAGTGAGGTATCGCCATCGTCAAACAACAGACTCAGCGTCAATTGCATGTCCCGGTAAATGGCCTGCTTTTGCGGCTCCACCGTCAAGGGCAATTGTTCCTTGAGGTGCCGCAGCACCGGCCAGGCCTGCCCGTTTCGACCGGCGGCAATCAACGCCTGGGCGTAATACCACTGGCGCTCCCAGTTCCGGGGTGCGGTTTTCAGCAATTCGGTTTCATAGCGCAGGGCCTGTTCCGCATTGCCCAATGCCATGTGTGACGCCGACAGCACTTCCCAGTAGCGCCGGTCACTGCGGATCACATCTTCCCAGGTGACCAGAGCTTGTCGCAGCTCCCGGTCCTGGCCGGTGGCAACCAGTAGCCACATCCAGCTGATCCGGGTTTCCCGGTCATTGGCGTTCAAAGCTAACGCTTTCTGCAGCCAGTGCTGCGCGGCTTGCGTGTCACCGCGACGCAATTGCAGGTTGGCGTAGAAGCGCAGAAATTCCGGAGTCTGCATCAGCGTTTGCCACTGCTCTTCACTCAACCCTGCCAGGAAAGCATCAATAGCCTCATCATCGCGGCGATCGTTCAGCTGGTAGAGCGCCCCCAGGGCAAATTGCGGATTGCGGTTCTTCTGCCAGGCCCGACCCATCAGTGATGCCACCCGATCCGGGCGGTAATAACGGGCCAGCGTGATGTATTGGTACAAATCGGTAATCTGGTCGTCGTCGTGATCCACCAATTGCTGGTAACGATCCAGCGCCAGATCCCACTCGCCCAACTCTGCGGCCATCACCGCAATGCGCCGGGACAGTGCCGGCGAATAGGCCAATTCACTGGCATCACGGTCCAGGTCCTGCAGGGCTTTTTCGCGCTGGCCATCCAGCCAGAACAGGTCTGCCGCCTGGGCCGCCATGGCTTCCTCCGGGCCAAAGCGGTCCATGTATTCGCGGGAGTAGCGCGCAGCCCGCACATCCTCACCCTGGTTCAGGGCGAGCCGCTGCATTTCGCGCAATGCGGCCTTGCTGGGATAACGCCGGCGCCAGTCTGCGAAGAAGCGCAGGCCCTCATCCGGTTGGCCCAGCAGCTCATACTGCTGGCTGATGGTGGCAATGATGTCGGCATCGTAGGGAGAGGCGCTCAACAGCGCCTTGTTGGCCCGCAGCGCGAGGCGGTTGCTGTAAGTCAGCGGTGCCAACACCAGCACCTGCTTCCAGGCCTCCGGATCATTACTGCGCAAGGCCACCTGTCGCCAGGCTTTCAGCGAGGTTTCCGGATCCCCCTGCCAACGGGATATCTCCGCCAGCCGACGCCACCAGCGTTCATCATCCGGGCGCCAGTAAAGGGCGTTCTCGGCCACCTGCCTGGCCCGAACCAGGTTCCCCGACCCCACGAACACCTGGTAGCTGCGGTCGTAGTAGCGCTCCACATAGGGCGCCGGCGTGTCCGCATGGGCAAGCGGCACGGCAGACAACAGTGCGAGGGGGAAGATCGCCGCATGGAGCCATTGTCGTATCCGCGGGCGGCGGGTCATCGGCTACCCTCCACGGACGGCAAGCTTAGCAACAACACCGCGTAGTGCTCGGCCACCGGCATGTTGCCGCCCGCCTGGGCCAGGGTCATCAAGCGATACAACACGGCCTTGTCGTGATAGAAAGCGCGCTCACGGGCCTGAGCTAAACGCAGCGCCTTGTCATGCAGGCTGCCCGCTTG
>NZ_LWEZ01001441.1:0-4310 GCF_001634945.1 Alcanivorax sp. HI0044 | reverse complement strand
TGAAACCGTGAACCCGGTGGCCTTCAAGGCGCCGGTCGCACCGCATATCGCGGCGCAGCAGGAGGGTAAAACGATCAACCTTTCCCGGCTTGCGGGATATGTGCGTGGTGCCTTGAGTGCCCACCCGGCGGATCTGATATTGATTGAAGGGGCTGGTGGTTGGCGCGTGCCGCTGAATGATCGGGAAATGTTGTCCGGGCTGGCAAAGGAGCTGGACGTGCCGGTGATCCAGGTTGTTGGCATGAAGCTGGGGTGTATCAATCACGCCTTGCTGACCGCAGAGGCCATTGAAAAGGATGGCCTGCGGTACGCCGGCACCATGGCCAATTGTTTTGGTGAGATGGCGGTGCAGGAAGAAAATTTGCTCACCCTGCGTCAGCATTTGCCGGGGGCGTTTGCGCTGGTCTGACCGGCACAATCACTGAAATTTCCTGCTACTTTCCTCGTTTTGTCATCTTTAACTGGGCGGTTACAGGGGGCTACATAGCACTACAGTGCGACTACCCAAGGCCCACTGTTTCCGTGCAATTTCCTGCCTAATCTTGACGTGCTGTTGCCGTAGGGCGATGGCCTTTATGGTTAGGGGGAATCTTCATGGATCGCAAACGACGTACCCTGGTGCAGGCGCTGGGCGCGAGTGGCGCGCTGTCACTGGCGGGTTGTGGTGGGGGTGGCAGCTCTTCAGCTGCGCCGCCGGCCAATACGCCTACACCCAGTCAGCCGGACGAACCGGATACGCCGGACGCCTTGCCTGGCGTTTCGTTTCTGCACGGTGTGGCATCCGGGGATCCACTGTCTGACCGGGTCATTCTCTGGACCCGCGTCACTGTGGATCGGGATAGCGGTGAGGATGTGGCCGTCACTGTTACGGTGGCCCGCGACCTGGCCATGCAGCAGACTGTGGCCAGCTATACCGCCACCGCCAGTGCGTCCAGCGACTACTGCGTGAAACTGGATGCCACCGGTCTGCAACCGGACAGCTGGTATTACTATCAGTTTTCGGTGGGTGACCAGCGCTCGCCGGTGGGCCGGACACGCACCTTCCCCGCATCGGAAACCTTTATCGACCGGGCCCGCTTTGCGGTGGTTTCCTGCTCCAACTATCCCTACGGATTTTTCTCCGTCTACCGGGCCGTGGCCAATCATGCGGATCTGGATTTTGTCTTGCACCTTGGTGATTACCTGTACGAGTACGGGGCCGGTGAGTACGGTGAGTTCCCCGAGCGCGATCCGCAGCCTCCCCATGAAATGATCACCCTGGCGGATTATCGCCAACGTCATGCGCAGTATAAAACCGACGAAGATCTGCAAGCGGTGCATCAGCAATTCCCGATGATTGCGGTCTGGGATGACCACGAATCCACCGACAACAGCTACCGTGACGGGGCGGGTAATCATGACCCGCTGACCGAAGGGGACTGGACTGCCCGCAAACAGATTTCCCAGCAAGCCTATTTCGAATGGTTGCCGATCCGCCCCCGTGAGCCGGGTAATCACAGCGTGATCTACCGCAACTTTGCCTTCGGTGACCTGATTGATCTGACCATGCTGGATACCCGGCTGGAAGGTCGCGATGAGCAGTTGACCATACCCGCCGATCCGGGCCGTAACGACGAAGATCGACACCTGATCAGTGAGCAGCAGATGGATTTTCTGCTCAACAGTTTGAGTGAATCGAACAGCCAGTGGCGTTTCATTGGCCAGCAGGTGATGTTTGCGCAACTCAATATTGCCGAGATTCCTTCGCTGAGCGAACGCCATGTGCAACTGCGCGGCAATCTGTCTGCCATCAACATGGATCAGTGGGATGGCTACGCGGCGGATCGGTTGAAAATTCTGAACCACATCGACGATAACGATATCGACAATGTGGTGATTCTCACCGGTGATATCCACACCTCCTGGGCCAGCGAAATTTACCGCAATCCAGGCACCCTGTTGGGTGATCTTTTTGATAAAGCGTTAGCAGCGGAGTTTGTCACCCCCGCGGTGACCAGCCCCGGTTTTCCGGAAGGCGTGGCAGAGCTTGCCGGCGTGGCGATTCCCGTGGCCAATCCGCATATCCGTTATGTGGAAGCCAAATCCCGCGGCTTCATTCTGGTGGACGTCACCCGCCAGCGTGCCCAGGGTGAGTTCTATTATGCGCAAAGCATTGAGTCCTACGATTTGCGTGGACAGATCAATAACACAAAAACCAAGGTGGTGACGGTAAAAAGTGGCGACAGTCGTATTATCGAAGATCAGCCATTATCCCGACCGCGCACGTTGCGCACCGCATTTTCCCATCCCCCCGTGCTGAATACTGAAGAGGTGATCTCATGAACGCTTACTGGAAACTGTTACCCCTGGTGGCGGCGATTACCCTGACGGCCTGTGGTGGCGGAAGCTCCTCCGGTGGTGGCGTGAATGCCGGTGCCGATGGCGGCAATGTGGAAACGCCCAATGGCCCTGGTGATGGTGGTGAAGGGGAAGGAGACGGAGAGCCGGATGAGGGCGGCGGCGGTGAAACCGGCGCTAACCCGCCAGCGGCGGTACGCTTTATTGTGATCGGCGATTCCGGTAGCGGCTCTGCCGGTCAATATGCCGTGGGGCAGGCGATAGCCGATGTCTGTGACGGCAAGGATGAATTTGTCGGTGACATGGCCTTTGCAGGGTGCGATCTGGTGGTCGGGCTGGGCGACAACATTTATGAGTCCGGGGTCACCAGCGTGGATGATCCCCAGTTCGCAGAAAAATTTGAAAAACCGTTTGAGCCGGTACAGCTGCCGTTCTACATGGTGCTGGGTAACCACGACAATACCGGTTACGTGGGCGGCGACGGGGCGGGCAATGCCCGTGGCGAATTCCAGGTGGATTATTCCTATTTCGATGGCCGCCTGTCTGACCGCTGGAATATGCCGGATCGTTATTTCAAACACAGTGCGGGTAATACCTCTCAGGGGGAGCGCCCTCTGGTGGATTTCTTTGCGCTGGATTCCAACCCCATTGCGGGTGGCTTTGCCGACCCGGATATTGCCTACGCGTATCACACCTATGGTGTGGATCAGCGTAACTGGGCTGTGAATGCCATCGCTGGCTCCAATGCGGTATTCCGCATTGGCATGGCGCACCATCCGTACTTGTCCAATGGCAGCCACGGTAACGCGGGCAACTACGATGGCGTACCCAGTGAACTGTTACCGGTGCTGGCCGGCGAGCGCTGGAAGGCGTTCATGGAAGAAGCGGTCTGCGACCAGACCGATTTTTTCTTCGCCGGTCATGATCACGATTTGCAGGTACTCAATGCCGTGCCGTCCTGTGGGCGCACGGAATTTGTGGTGAGCGGTGCCGCCGGCAAGACTCGCTCCATTGATGACCCGGAACGTAATGCCGCCCGTTTTCAGCAGGGCGATACCTACGGCTTTTTCTGGATGAAAGCGGTGGAGGCGAATGCGGAAACCATGGCCCCGGCTCAGCTCTGCATCGAAGCCTATACGGTGGACCCGGAAGCGGAAGGCCTGGGTGTGATCAGTGGCGGTGAGCTGACGCCGGCCTACACCCATTGTTATGAGAAGCAGCCCATGGTGCTGCTCAGCGGCAACAATGATTTCTCCGGCCAGCCGCTGGGCGATGGTGCCCTGCCGTTGCCGCTGCCGGATGGTTTCGATGCGGACTTCACCGGCCCGTTGAAAGAACTGCGCGAGACATTGGTGTCCGGCTTTACCGAAGTAGGTGCCAACCTGCCGGAAGAGCAGCGTCAGGTGTTCGACCAGATCATTGCCGGTACCGACATCCTGTTCAATGCTATGGATGCGGCAACCGCGGCGATCCTGGAAGGCGACAGCAGTGAAATGACGCAATCGGTGCAGGCGGTGCTGGCGGCTTCCGAGCAGTTGCAGGCCATCGATACCAGTGGCCTGCCGGCCCCTTTCGATCAGCTTGGCAGCGCCTTTGATGCTCTGGCCGCCGGCGTCGGTACGGGTAGCGGCGATGTGGGCGTGGGCGGTGACGGCAGTACCGTGGATGATGTTGCCTTTATTGCTGCACCGCTGGTGTCTTTGTCGCGCAACTTGAACAATATTCTTGATGGCGTTGAGGAGCAGGTGCCTGGGGAAGTGCCGGTGTTCGCCGGGCTCACGTCTGTGCTTTCAACCGTATCGTTGGGCCTTGCCAATACCCTGGAGCAGCTGGTGATGCTGGATACCAGTGCCACCGGTGAGCAACTGCTTGGTACGGTGCAGGGCACCCTGGAAAATCTGGTGAATGATGTGTTGTGGCTTAACCAGATCCCCGGTGCAGAGGATTACACCACCTTGCCTGGTGATGCACTG
>NZ_LWEZ01001440.1:0-1917 GCF_001634945.1 Alcanivorax sp. HI0044 | reverse complement strand
TGCCCTGCACCAGCGCGACTTTCTGGGGGGGGGCGTCGGGCGCTGTGAACGACAAGGTGTGGGACACAGCGGTGAGTACCAGCAGGGCACAGGCTGCGGCCAGGCCGGTGTACCAGTTCCTCCGGTGGGTTGCCGGGCGAATGAGACAGGCGCTGATCAGCACGGCGGTGAGCGTCAGCAGCCACACGCCGCCAATGGGGGCGAGGGTGGCAAATGGCGTGTCGATCAGGGCATAACCTGCATACAGCCAGGGGAAACCGGTGAGGAAGACGCCGCGTACCCAGTCCAGCAACAGCCAGCTACCGGCAAACACCAGCGCTGAACGCCCCAGTCGCCAGCTGGCATAAAAGGTGAGCCCGTAAAACAGGGCCAGAAAGGCGGCAAAGATGCCGGTGAACGGGATGGCCATCCATAGCGGCATGAAGCCGTAGTCGTGCATGGACACATGCACCCAGGAAATACCGAAAGCGAACATGCCGAGCCCGTACAGCCAGCCTCGCAACAGCGCTTCGCGGGCAGAAGCGGCCCGCTGCTGGCACCAGTAACCGGCACCGATGCTGACAAACAGCAGGGGCCAGAGATCATAGGGAGCGAAGGCAAGGGGAAAAAGCAGGCCGGCAATCAGGGCCAGCAGACGATCTCGCATGGGGTTCCTCGTTTCATGCTGGCGAGCAGGCCGCCTGGCGGTTTGGACTAGAGTCGATGCAACAATACGAATAAAGTAGCAGGCAAAATAACCGGTTAAACCGGAATGACAAGTCTGGGGGCATCATAGTGAAACACCCATGCAAGTACCATCCGGGAACCCAGGCGCTGTGGTATTGCGCCCATGATGGACTGCATCTGTGTCAGCAATGTGTGGAGGGTGACGAGGACCAGCTTATGGAGGCCCGTTGCTTGCTGTGCAATCACGAACTGGCGCCGGCGGGGCAGAGTCAGGTAGGGCCGCTGTGGCAGCGCCTGGACAGCTATCTGCGGCTGCCCTTCGCGTTACCGTTGTTGCCCCTGATGGCGATCTGGGCGGTGTTGGCGGCGCTATTGCCGCCGCTATGGACGATGGTGCCGGTGGCATTGTTGGCGGGATTTCCCACCTTCGCCTTTGCGGCGGCATTGATGACGTTGCGGGCCGGCCCCCGCAAAACCCGCAAGGCGGCGTTTCCTGGCTGGGACTGCCTGGGAGAAAGCGGTGTCTGGAAAAGTGCACTGTGGCAAGCCTTGCCGGCGGTAGTGGTCATTGCCCTGGCGGGTGGCCTGATGGTGACAGTATCGGTGCCGGGTGGCCTGCTGGTGGCGATGATCGGGATGCTGCTGGTGCCGGCGCTGTGGCTTGCAGTGCTGGTGCAGGGCGCAGCCCCTGGCGCTTATGCGGCGGCGGCCACCTATATCGCCTCGGCCCCCCGTGATTATGGCGTGGCGGCCGGGTTTGCGTCGTTGGGGAGTGTACTGGTGGTGGCGCTGGTAATGGTGGCCATGGACGTCTTGCCCGTGCCGCTGGTGCACGCGGTGGCCGGGTTGTTGGCTGCCTGGTGGTGGCTGGTGCTGGCGGGGCTGTGTGGTGATATTGCCGTCCGTCATGGCCGACAGTGGGGGCTGAATCAGGGGGGGCGGCGTGTCACCCAGCCGTTGGCCGAGCGTCGGCAACGCACCCAGCTGTGCGCCGGGCGGTTCGACAAGGTGCTGCTGACAACCACGAAAGTCATCAAGTCGAAGAAAGCCACAGTGGGGGACTGGCATCATCACGACCAGTTGCTGGCGGTGCTGGGTAAAGAGCAAGAACGGATTGCTCTGGCGGAGCCTTACCTGGATTGGCTGATTGGTGCGCAGGCCTGGGGTGATGCCATGGCACTGGTTACTCGCCAGCGCCTGCGCGACCGGCAGTGGTTGCCGGCGGCGCCAGCATTACGGTTGGCATTGGCT